>JANYCH010000120.1 GCA_025360395.1 Cytophagales bacterium
GTCCCTGTCATGAAATTGCTTTAGAAACTCAATCTCATTTTGACCTTTAAATGATAAAAAATCCTCCATGTCGAATTTGTGTTAACCAAAGAAAGTTACGAAAATTTTAGATAAACGTAATTATCTGGGCTCTACTATAAATTAATATTTTAAGCTAAGGCTCAAAAAAACTATTAACTTATTATAACAACATGAATTATGTGTGAGATTACTTGCCAAAGCCTCTTAGTTTTATTTCAGTAAGTCTCCTTTTTGTATCAAGACTAAAATCCCCCTTCAGCATCCAGTCGTAATAGGAAGGGTCGGACTTTAGGATATCAGCAACTTTTTTGTCTTTGTGCTTTCCAAAATTGAAAACTTCAAAACCGTCGTTGTTAAAAACCATTCTGCCAGCAAAATCCACCTGGTTTGACATGGTCAGTTTGGCAAGGCAGGTAACGTCATTTTCAATTTTGCAATCCATTTTATCGCCCGGAACCTGCATTCCGTCATATCTTCCCAGTTGGGCATCTAACACCTCAAAAGTAGCAATTGTGTCTGCTTCTGCAGAATGTGCATTTACCAGTTCCAAGCCGCAATAAAATTTATATGCTGCTGATAAAGTCCTCGGCTCCATCATGTGGAAAATTCTTTGGGCATCTACAATTTTGCGATGGGTAACATCAAATTCCAAGTCCACCCTTAGAAATTCCTCAACTAACATAGGAACATCAAACTTGATAAGATTAAAGCCTCCCAGATCGCATCCTTCAAAAAACCTGTTAATTTCTTTTGCCAGCAATTTAAAAGTAGGGCAATCTTTTACATCCTCGTCTGTGATTCCATGTATCTTGGTTGAAGCAGGTGGAATAGGCCTTTCCGGATTAATTTTCCAGGTTTTGATCTCCTTATCGCCTGTTGGGAAAACCTTTAAAATGCTTATTTCCACAATCCGGTCCTGCGTAATGCTGATTCCTGTTGCTTCAAGGTCAAAAATGGCTATAGGCTTCTTTAAATGGAGATTCATATAAGTTGTGAGTTGCTAGTAGCAAGTTGTGAGTTAGATATGAGAACTAATATGTTTGAAATATTAAGAATAGAGTTGATCATAAATTTTGAAATAAATGATTCTTATTACTCGGAACTAAATTATAATCTTCTCAGCCATTGCTTTCAAATCTATTCCTCCAAATTTACCTGAGCTCATCATTAAAAGTGATTTTCGGTTCCAGTCCTGAGATTCCAGGTAGGTTTTTAACTTTTCCCTATCAGAAAAAACTTTCAGGTTCTTGGTTCCAAAGCTTGCCTGAATATCTGCATCTGTGATTGTGGGAAGCTTTTTGTGTTCAACAGTTTCAGGACTGAAGAATACGATAGGTTCATCTGCAAACTTGAATTTGTCTTTGTATTCTTTCAAAAAATCTTTGTTCAAACTGCTAAAAGTATGAAGTTCAAGGCAGGCAATGAGTTTATAATCAGGAAAGTTCTTTTTTACTGCCATTGTTGTGGCTAGTAATTTTGAAGGTGCATGTGCGAAATCCTTAAATGCAATTGATTTTGTTCCTTTCGCTAATAATTCCAACCTGTTTGAGGCACCTTTAAATGAAGAAATGGCTTCATAAAAACCTTTTTCAGTAACACCAACCCGCATACAAACAAGTCTTGCTGCCTCAATATTTTTGAGGTTATGCTCTCCAAAAACCTGCAATTCTATCTGTCCGTAATCGGTATTTAAAGTAGTACGGCCATTTTTAATTTTATGACTGGGTGTTGTATAACCTTCCGCAGTAACATCATACCTGTCTATAGAACAAATATCTGCCACCCTTTTATCGTCTTTGGAGTAAATGAGCAATCCACCTTTAGGGGTTAAATCCGCAAAATTTTCAAATTGTTCCAGATACTTTGCGAATGTTGGGAATACGTTGATATGGTCCCAGGCAATACCGGTAATAATCCCGATATGGTGTTTATAATGCCAGAATTTAGGTCTTGGATCTAATGGTGAAGTTAAATATTCATCACCCTCAATCACAATCATGGGTGCATCTGTGAGCCTGGCCATGGTTTCAAAACCTTCAATGATAGAACCTACCATGTAATCGAATTCCTTACCATGAAAACGCAATACATGCATGATCATGGAGGTTACAGTAGTTTTACCATGACTTCCAGCTACCACTATCCTTTGCTTGTCTTCACTGTATTTGTAAATGTATTCAGGAAAAGAATAGATCTTTTTGCCTAACTGCTGGGCACGCAGCAATTCAGGATTATCAGCCCTGGCGTGCATACCAAGAATAACCTCATCAACATCATCCGTAATTTTTTCAGGAAACCAACCTGTTTTTTCAGGCAGTAAGCCTTTATCAGCTAATCTTGAACGTGATGGTTCAAAAATCTCATCATCAGAACCGGTTACCTGATAACCTTTTTCAAAAAGGGCCAGCGCAAGGTTGTGCATGGCGCTGCCACCAATAGCAATAAAATGTACTTTCATTTAAGAACTTAAATAACAACCCTCAAAAGTAGAAAATTATTCGCTTTACTACTCAACAGATTTTAGAAAGGCTAGACAAGACCCATTGTGGATAACTTTGTTAACAACCCTTAATTGATTTGCCTGTTTTAAACTATTTCACATTTAAAATTAATGAAATCAGTCTGGTACGAATTAAAAAATGCCTTGAGAAATTTAATTATTTAACATTGGCACTTGTTAATACCTTAGAAAGTAATTGTCCGTATTTTGTAGAATGGAACAAAACCCTACCCGCTTCAGGAAACAAAGTAATGTTGCCAAGACAACTTCGGTAACAGATCTTGCCATGAGTTTTGGAAAAATCCCTCCTCAAAATCTTGAGGCTGAAGAGGCTGTTTTAGGTGCATTGATGATAGAAAAGGGCTCAATGCCCATAGTTCAGGAAATTCTACGACCAGAAAGTTTTTACAAAGAATCTCACAGGATCATATACGAAACGATTTTAACACTTGATTCCAAAGGTGACCCGGTAGATTTGCTTACAGTAACCAATGAATTAAGAAAAAGCAGCCAGCTGGATTTTATAGGCGGACCTTTTTATCTGGTAGAATTAACGCAAAGAATCAGTTCGGCAGCCAACTTAGAGTTTCACTCAAGGATCGTTTCCGAAAATTTTATAAAAAGAGAATTAATAAAAATTTCTTCAGAAATAACCAGGGAGTCTTTTGATTATACATCCGATGTTTTCGACTTGCTGGACCATGCCCAGCAGCAAATATTTCAGATTGTAGATTCAAACCTTAAAAAGAAATACGCCAGCATCCGGGATATTCTTCACCAGGCCATCCAGGAACTTGAAGTTAAGAAAAACAATGCAGGCGGCCTCACAGGTGTACCTAGTGGATTTACAGACCTTGACAGGATCACTTCAGGGTGGCAAAAGTCTGATTTAGTGATAATTGCAGCCAGGCCGGGTATGGGAAAAACTGCCTTCGTTGTGTCGGCTATGCGAAATGCAGCAGTACAGTTTGGGAAAGCTGTAGCACTTTTCTCCCTTGAAATGTCATCAGTTCAGCTTATCAACCGTCTTATTTCTGCAGAAGCAGAAATTGCCAGTGAGAAGATAACCAAAGGCAAACTTGAGCCTTATGAGTGGCAGCAGTTGCATGAAAGGATTAGTAAGCTTAGCGATGCCCCGATTTATATTGATGATACACCTGCCTTGAGCATTATGGAACTTAGGGCCAAATGCCGCCAGCTCAAAGCACAGTACGATATTCAGATGATCATTGTCGATTACCTGCAATTAATGCGTGGAAGTGACGTAGGAAAAGGTGGCGGCAGCAACCGTGAACAAGAGATTGCGAATATTTCACGAAACTTGAAAGGCTTAGCAAAAGAATTGAGCGTGCCAGTAATCGCTCTTTCACAGTTAAGCCGTGCTACAGAACAAAGAGGAGGTGATAAGCGCCCAATGCTATCGGATTTACGGGAATCAGGATCTATTGAGCAAGATGCAGACATGGTTTTGTTTTTGTACAGGCCCGAATATTATGGTATTGAAGTAGATGAAGAAAACAATCCAACAAAAGGAGTAGGGGAAGTTATTATTGCAAAGCACAGAAATGGATCTCTTGATACTGTAAAACTCAGGTTTATAGGCCAATTCACAAAATTTGCTGATTTAGACCGCGATTTGTCCGATTTTGGAGGTTCTGGCGGGTCATCTGCCAACACCTGGGGTAGTTTTCCTCCTTCTTCAGGCGGTCAGGAATTCATCACCCTGCCAAGTAAAATGAACAGCGATCCAGGAAAAGATACCGGATTTGGAATTGAGGACAGGTTTAAAGGTGAGGATGAAGTGCCGTTTTAAATCTTACAGGTTTCGTTAAAAGAACATCCTTCATCACTTTATTCTTCTTATTTTTGCCTCATATGCACCAGCTTATGAGGCTTTTTCTTTTTTCAGCCATCCTGTTTTGCAGTTTGGCCTCATTCTCCCAAAATACCCAGATATATACACACGATTCCTATTCATTCAGAACAGGGTTGGAACTTTACAACAAGCAGAAATATACTGCTGCACGCCAGTATTTTGAACGTTATCTTTCACTTGGTAAAAACGATTTGCTGAGCATAGAATCGGAATACTATGCAGCTGATTGCGGATTACAACTATTTCATGTAGATGGTGAAAGAAAGCTTAATGACTTTGTCAGGAAATATAACAACCATCCCAAATCCCAGCAGGCACTTTTTTCCCTGGGGAATATGTACAGGTCCAAAAAGGACTATAAAAAAGCAATTTCTTATTATAGCAAACTTAATACAAACGACCTTGCAAAAGAGCAACAGGATGAAGCACAATTCAATATCGGGTATTGCTACCTCAATGATAAGCAGGTAGACAAAGCACTTCCATATTTCAATGCTTTAAAAAATTCTGAGAATAAATTTACCTATGCTGCTTCTTACTATGCCGGAAATATTGAATTCCGTCAGGGAAACTATGATGCTGCCTTGCCCGATTACAAGAAAGCAGAAAAAAACGATAGCTATAAAACGCTCGTTCCTTACATGATAGCAAGTGTTTATTACAAGCAAAAAAAATACGAAGACTTTATAACTTACACTGATGCATTGCCTAAGACTAACCCGGATTTTAAAAATCAGGATGAAATTTTCCTGATGCAGGCCGATGTTTACTTCAGAAAACAAGAGTATTTGAAAAGTATTACCGTCGCAGACAAATACAGGTTCACTGGTAAAGAACTGCCAGATGATGCTCAATACAGGTATGCCAAATCTTATTACTACACAGGCAGAAATGACAAAGCAACAGAAAATTTCAAAAAGCTAAGCTCTCACAAAGATTCTATAGGCCAATTTAGTTCCTATTTTTTAGCACTGACTTATTTAAGAGATGATAACAAGGCATTTGCGGTTCCTTTATTAGCACAGGCTTCAGGTATGGGTTATTCTAAAGATGTTCAGGAAGAATCTTTGTTTCTATACGGGAAGGCTAATTACGAATCAGGGAAGCTTAATGAAGTAATTTCGAGTTTGAAAGAATATAGAAAAAAATTCCCAAAGGGACGTTTTGCTGATGAAGCCAGTGAAATTTTAAGTGATGCACTTTTGAATACCAGCAATTATGCTGAAGCCTTGGAGTACATTGAAAGTCTTCTTAAAAGAAGCCCCAGAATAGATGTTGTATATCAGAAAGTAGCCTTCAACAGGGCCGAAGAACTATATAACCAAGGCTTTGCAGATAGTTCAATTAGCTTTCTGGAAAAATCTCAGTCTGTTCCTTCAGATAAGAAAATGTTATCGGAATCTTATTTTCTTATGGGAGAAGCTTATTCTATGAAAAATGATCCTAAAAATGCCATGGAAAATTATTTTAAGGCACAGGAATCCAGTCAATATGCAAATGAAGATTTTTATAGAAAAGCCGATTACGGGCTTGGTTATTCTTTTTACAATCAGAAAGCCTATGATAAATCTGCCATAAGATTTAAAAAATACACCGATGATAAGGATATGCTGAAAAGTAATTACTATCCTGATGCATTACTCAGATTGGCAGACAGTTACTATGCCCTAAAAAAATACAAAGATGCATTGGATACCTATGAAAGGGCTGTTTTGGCTAACAACAAAGAAAACGACTACATTCTGCTGCAAAAAGGCCTCATAAATGGTGCAACAGGAAACTACGAACAGGCAGATAATCTTCTGTTTGCCTTAACCCATAACTATCCTAAATCTCCTTATTATGAAACAGCACTCTTCAATAAGGCCATGTTTTCAGTGGAAAGGGGTGATTACCAAAATGCTATACAAGCTTTTACGATATTTATACGAGAAAGGCAATCAAGTATTTATGTTCCGAATGCTTTGGAGAGAAGGGCTATCTGCAATGTAAACCTGAAAAACACAGATTTAGCTGTTAACGATTATGAAATTATTTTAAAAGATTACCCCACATCACCTGTAGCAAATGCTGCTTTACAAGGTATTCAGGAAATAATGTCTAAAGAAGGAAAAAATGAAGAGTTCCTTACCTTGCTGGAAGGATTTAAAAAATCAAATCCACAGAAATCTGATTTAGAGAATATTGAATTTGAATCTGCAAAACGTTTATATTTCGATCAGAAATACAATGAATCAATCAGGATTCTGAATAATTTTCTTGCTTCTTACCCTAATAGTGCCCTATCTTATGAGGCAACCTATTACCTGGCCGATTCATATTACCGTATCAACCAATTCAAAGAAGCATTGCCATTTTACCAGAAAATTGTCGATTTAAATAAGGGAAGTTATACAAACAGATCACTCTATAAAATAGGTGAAATTAATTTTGCACTGGCAAATTACGCTGAAGCAATAAAGAATTATAGGTTGCTTTTACAACTGGCAGGTTCTAAAAAAGATATAGCCAATGCATACCAGGGCCTTATGTTGTCTCATTTTCAAACTTCCCAATTTGATTCAAGTTTCGCTTATGGTCAGGTGATTGTCAATTCAGGTTATGCGACAAGTTCCGGTCAAAATAAAGCATTCCTAGTTTCTGCTAAATCTGTACTTGCAAAAGGTGATACTGCCAAAGCAATGGACTTGCTAGTATCCACAATAAATGAAGCAAAAGATGAAAACGGTGCAGAAGCCCAATGGATGATTGCAGAAATATTCAGAAGTCAGAAAAAATATAAATCAGCTTTAAATGAGCTATTTAACATGAATACTTATTACAGTGAATACAGTAAATGGGTAGGTAAGTCTTTCCTTTCTGTAGCGGACAATTACCAGGGTTTAGGTGAAACTTTCCAGGCAAAAGCAACATTGGAATCACTTATCAAAAACTTCCCCGACCAGGAAATTGTAGAAGAAGCCCAAGCAAAATACAAGAGTTTGTAGAATTAACACAACAAAAGTGACCTTATAAACAGTACTTCTTTAAGCAATCATACCTAAGGATGAACTTCTGGAAGATTTTTTAAAACCAAAATGTTCATTTTGGTTTTTGCTTATCGATATATCTGTGTTAGGATATGTTTGGAATAATTCACACTAAAGTTATTTTTTTATAACCCTTGAAGTTTTGATTTTATCCCCTTCCACTATCTGAATGACATATGCACCAGATTTTAAAGAAGCGCCTATAGTAATTTCATTTGAATTTGATATGTTTTGCACTACTTCTATCTGTTGACCATTCATATCGTAAATGCTTATTTTTGATATTTTATCTTCGATGTTGCTTATAACTTTACAACTTCCGGCAAAGGGATTTGGACTTATTTTCAGATCGGAATCATCCACATCAGGTTCAATTGCTGTTAATGTTGGTCTCGCTAAGATTACGGCCGTAGTAGAAAGTTTTGGCAACGTAATGGTAAATGAATTGGAATTAACAGTTACAGTATTTTGCTTAAGCGCATTTTGCGTATGTGAAACAAAAGTTTCTGTTGCTGGCAAAGAAGATAATTGCAAAGTCTTAAAACTTCCATTGGTTAAAGGGAAATTACTTAGGTTTACCGTAGCCGTTTGTGCAGTGTTAAGTGACTTGTTCACGAGGATAACAGTCATTGAGTCGCCCGAGTCATTTATGCTGGTATAGGCTGAAGTTGTATCTTCAACTGACGATGTGCTTGAAACACTGAAGTCACGAGAATACCGGCTAAAAAGATGTAAGATTTCCCACATACCAGTTGTCCAGGTCCAGGGTGAGAAGAACTCAACTCCATTGTTGGCAAATGTACCAAGGTGAGAAGCATATATGACAGATTCAAGGCTTGGGTTGCCGGGTGTCATGGTAGCCCATTCGCTAAGACCAGTTGTGATTCCATGATTGGCTCCAAAATGCTTGGTCAACCAGTCATTGATCCGTTTGAAAACATATTCTTTTGAAAGAGTTGCATCCCAACTACCTGTACTTGCTTTAACTCCATTTGCTCCCGGGTAATCGTATTGAGTATCAAAAAAATACCTTTGACTCTGTAAGGCATCCTTATCACTTTTATAATGTGGGTAATGGTGAATATCAACAACATCTACCAATTTGATGCCTGTCACCTTATATTCATCCGAAAGTCGCTTTATGAAATATTCCATAAAAGAATAGTGTACCCCGTTTATGGTTATGTTTTCATTCGACCAATTGTAAAATTGCCATTCAGAAGTACTTATCGGGCCGCAAAGCTTGATTTCCGGATATTTGGCTTTGGCCTTTTTTGCTAATTCTATGTAACGGTCCATAAAGGCAGAAGCCGATATCAGGTTTGGCATTGCCCAATCATGCGTGCCATTCCATATATCTGGTTCATTGTCCATGTTCCAGTATTGGAATTTAGTTTTATTAAACCCTTTACCTTTAGGCCCGAACCAGTAATCCAGAATTGCCACTGAAGAGTCTGCGGGCCAGGGTTTGGAAAATAAATTAATATCACCATCTACTAATGCCTTAGATCCGCCTGCTGTATTTATGGTTCCACCACCAGCTAAATTTTGCCCAACGCCGTCCCAAAATTTGGATTTATTATAGGACCAATCATCAAAATTATGCTGACCGTTTGATGCCACCCTACCCAATAACTGAAAGGCGAACATGCCCTGTATGTTAGAAAAGTTATCATTGATTATTTTTGCACTGGCATCCCAATCGTTAAGATACACATTGTTATACCAGTCAGGTGAAACAGAAAGTCTATTGGTCCAGTTATAACCAGTAGCGTTATTTCCGTTGTTCAAACGCGCAAACCTCAAACCTGCGTCTTTGTAAAACTGAATTGGTTTATCGAAATTGTTATTTCGACCGTAGATATAAGGAGAGATTTTTCGTTTATTCAAGCTGGCATTTACTGAAATAGTGACAGTCTGTGCCTGAGAAGCTATTGTGAGGATACTAAATAATAGAAGTGGGATTGAAAATAATTTTGTTGTGTTCCTTTCCATAAGAGTATTGTTTTTTTTCATGCTGGGAGAGTTTACTCTTTATACTTTGTAAATGTTAATTGAATTTGGATAAAGTGATACATTCAACCCTTTTCTGCTTACGGTACTTCTTTAAAACTAGTAGCAACTAGAATTATCCCAAATATACGATAAATCTAATATTTTTTATGAATATAAAAAGAATGAGCCTAAAAATCCCTGCTAATACGTCCTGCCAATAATTAATTTAAGATTTAAAAAGCCATAAAAAAATCTTAATAGTAACATTTTAGGTGGTTCTGCTGCTGAGGCTTTAAAACTAAAAAGCAATGAAAGTGGAGCTGGAAGGTTTACTGACTTCCGTTTACATTTATGAGTTTATTCATTTAAAGAACCTCGGAACATTAATAAAGGCCGATACCATTAACTGGAAGGCAACATTGCCATCAACAACTAATATTACAGAGTAATATTGTTCCGGATGTTCTGGAGAACATTCGGAACAATAAGAAGAAGTTTTTTTAATTTGATTAATTAAAATATCTGTAGTTTATTTTAAATTTTAACAATCTTGTGTACAGTGATCCCTTTCTCGTTTTCTATTGTCAAGAAATAAACACCTGCAGGTATTTCTTTGCCTACATTTTTTGTACCGCTAGCTTTGCCTTCTTCCAGTATTATTCCCTTTAAAGAAGTTATCCTGAAGCTAAAATCACCATTATTTCTTAAGTGAATTCCGTCTATTCCAAATGGATTTGGGTAAACAGAGGAACTCAACAAATCTTGGCTTCCAAGGCCGGTAATGGTTGAGTTTGTGAATACCACGTAGTTTAGGTTCACGTAGTCTGTTGATCCGACGGTTAACCTCAAAACCTGCTGTCCGGCTTTTAACTGCACATTTTTAATGGTTTTGGTAGTCCAGGCTTGCCAGCCTGCTGTATTAGGCACGGCAACCGAACCTCCTATTGAAGTTCCGTCCATGGCCAAATCAATAGTTCTTCCGTCGCCATTGCATGCTATTCTAAGATCTATGTCATAAAGACCTGCTGAAGCTACATTTACAGTATATTCCAGCCATTCACCTGCTGTGGCAAATCCTATGTTGTAACCGTTACCGGCATCTGTGCAATTCTCAATATCCACATCTTCATCGGTCCTGAAAACAGCTCCTCCAATATTTCCATCAGATGCGTCTGAGTAAGCAAATCCATTACCGCCAACATCATAATTTTCAAACTGGATCGTTCCCGGAATAGGCCATACTTTACCTAAATAAGGGCCTTGCGCCACATTAACCTTGATACTTAAGGTATCTGTTGATGTATTACCTACATTATCGATAGCAACTGCTTTTAACAAGTGTATACCTGCCGTTGCATTTGTCCAGCTATAAGTATAAGGGGCGTTATTGTCGGTGGTAAGTAAGGTGGTTCCATCATAAAATTTCACACTGGAGATACTGCCAACCGCGATAGTAGCTGTCGCCGCAAGAGAAACAGGAGTTCCTACCACGGTTGTGCTTTTTGGTGCAGGAGTTGTAAAGCTTACAAAAGGTACATTTCCGAGGTCT
>JANYCH010000217.1 GCA_025360395.1 Cytophagales bacterium
TTTTGAATGATCCAATTCCTTTTATACCATAAAAAAGCTCGTCAGAAACAGGTGCGTAAATAAAACCGATCACAGGTACGTGATTGTCTATCAAGGCAATATTGACGGTAAACTGCCCATTTCTTTTTATAAATTCCTTAGTACCGTCTAATGGATCAACTAACCAGAAAATTGGCCAGTTTTTTCTAAATTCATAGGGAATATCTTTTTCTTCTTCTGATATGATTGGGTATTGGTGAGGCAGATTTTTCAAACCTTCTATGATGATTTCGTTTGCCAGTTTATCAGCCCGGGTCAGTGGTGAATTGTCATCCTTGAATTCTATTCCAAAACTGGAAGGATCGTTATATACTTCCATGATCTTTTTACCTGCATCCAAACAGATAAATTTTAATGCGGTAATAAGGCTGGAATATTGGTCCATATTAAAGAGGAATAATTAATTAAAAACCCGTAAAAAACCGTACCTGATCTGAGAACCTATTGATTTGTCAATCTACTCACAACTTACAACCCAAAACTCACAACAGAATAGACCAAACTTAAAATAAAAAGCGTATTTTTGCACCCTTTTTAAGCATGGCAAATTACATATATCCAATTCATCACGAAACTCTTTCTAAAAATGACAAGGAGATCTTGTTAAAACAGAAAGGCATTGCGGTTTGGATGATCGGCTTATCAGGATCAGGAAAAAGCACACTTGCAAAAGCTTTAGAGAAAGTTTTGCATGACAAGGGCCATTTGACCATGCTCCTGGATGGAGATAACCTTAGGGGAGGCATTAACAATAACCTTGGTTTTTCAGAAGAAGATAGGACAGAAAATATCCGGAGAGCAGCTGAAACAGCTAAGCTTTTTGTTCAGTGTGGTATTGTTACCATCTGTTCTTTTATAAGCCCTACGGCGAAAATTCGTGAAATGGCAAAGAATGTCATTGGTGAAGATTGTTTAGAAGTATACATCAATGCCCCATTGTCTGTTTGTGAAGAAAGAGATGTAAAAGGCCTCTACCAAAAAGCACGAAAAGGGGAAATTAAAAATTTTACCGGGATAGATTCTCCGTTTGAAGCTCCTTCTAAACCGGATTTAGAAATCCATACAGATCTAAATTCTAAAGAAGAATGTTTAGAAATGCTTGTAAAGTTTGTCTTACAAAGGATTGAAAAAGTATAAGAGTCTTCTGCTGAATATATAAATTGCAATTCTGAATTTAAAAACCCATAACACGGTTCTATTTATTTAAAAAAATCCATGGTTTCTGAATCAAAACATAACCTTACCCACCTTGACCAGCTTGAATCTGAAGCGATCTTCATCATGCGCGAGGTGGCAGCCCAGTTTGAAAAACCTGTATTGCTTTTTTCAGGTGGGAAGGATTCTATTTGTCTGGTGAAATTAGCGCAAAAAGCATTCTGGCCCGCTAAAATTCCTTTTCCATTGATGCATATAGACACCGGACATAATTTTCCGGAAGCAATAGAATACAGGGATTGGCTGGTAAAGGAAGTTGGTGCCAACCTGATCGTAAGATATGTACAGGATTCAATTGACAAAGGAACTGCAACAGAAGAAAAAGGCCCTAATCCAAGTAGAAATACATTACAAACAGTCACTTTACTCGAATCCATAGAAGAGTTTAAGTTCGATGCATGCTTTGGGGGAGCGAGGCGTGATGAAGAAAAAGCCCGTGCTAAGGAAAGGTTTTTCTCACACAGAGATGAATTCGGACAGTGGGATCCGAAAAATCAAAGACCAGAACTTTGGAATTTATTCAACGGAAAAAAACAAAAGGGTGAAAACTTCAGGGTATTTCCTATCAGTAACTGGACAGAAATGGACGTTTGGCAATACATTTACAAAGAGAATATACCACTTCCAACCATCTATTTTACTCACAGACGCGATGTAGTTTTTCGTGATAACATGTGGCTGGCCAATTCGCCCCACATCACTTTGATGAAAGGGGAAGAAATTCAAAATAAAATAGTTCGCTTCAGAACAGTGGGTGATATGACATGTACGGGCGCAGTAGAATCTACAGCCTCTACTTTAGAAGATATTATACAGGAAGTAGCTTCAGCCAGGGTTACAGAGAGAGGTAGCAGAGCAGACGACAGACGTTCAGAAGCTGCTATGGAAGACAGAAAAAAACAAGGGTATTTTTAACATTAAAAGTTAAATCTATGGATCAAACTAATAAACTTGTTGAGATAATGGCAGAAATGCTTCATGAACAACGTGAAATGTTGAGCGAGCAGCGTGAAACCAATAGACGTCTTGAAAAACTTGAGACTCAAATGATAATGAATAATGCTGCCATAGGCGAACTGCGGATCAGTGTTATGCGATTGGCTGATGAAATTGTTATTATTCATGATCATGAACGCAGAATAGTTGAATTAGAAAAGAAAGTGGCATAAAACACAATAAAAATATCACTGCAGAATTTGTAACATGGAAATCCAGGAAAAAGAACAACCAATTGACAATGCAGCTTATCTAAACATGGATTTGCTCCGTTTTACTACAGCTGGAAGTGTAGATGATGGCAAAAGCACATTGATAGGTCGTTTACTTTACGATACCAAATCCATCTTCGAAGACCAGATGGAAGCTATTGAAGAAGCCAGTACTAAAAAAGGCAAAGGTTATGTGGACCTGTCTCTCTTAACAGATGGCCTTCGTGCTGAACGTGAACAAGGTATTACCATTGATGTTGCTTACAGATATTTTGCAACGCCAAAACGGAAATTTATCATTGCAGATACCCCCGGCCATATTCAGTATACCAGAAATATGGTTACCGGAGCTTCAACTGCAAACCTGGCTATCATTTTGGTGGATGCAAGACATGGTGTGATTGAGCAAACCTGCAGGCATTCTTTCATTGCCTCGTTGCTGCAAATCAAACACCTTGTTGTTTGTGTTAATAAAATGGACCTTGTAAGTTTTTCAGAAGAGGTTTTTCAGAAGATCAAGACTGATTTTGAAAATTTTTCAGCAACCTTAAATATACCTGACATTCAATATATTCCCATTAGTGCACTTTTGGGTGACAATGTGGTGGAGCATTCAGCAAATACTCCCTGGTACAAAGGAGCGTCTTTATTGTATACGCTTGAAAACGTACATATTGCCAATGACCGCAACCATGAAGATGCGCGATTCCCAGTTCAATATGTAATCCGCCCTCAAACTGAAGACTTTCACGATTACAGAGGCTATGCTGGTACAGTAGAAAGCGGAATTTTTAAGCCAGGCGATGATATTGTTGCTTTGCCTTCTGGCTTCAAATCAAAAATTAAAACCATTGATTTCAATGGCAAGCACCTTGACATTGTTCATCCTCCAAAGTCTGTCACTTTTACCATTGAAGATAATATTGACATAAGTCGCGGCGACATGATTGTGAAAGAAAACAATCAGCCTCAGGTGAGCCAGGATGTAGAATTGATGGTTTGCTGGTTGAGCGACAAAAAGCTTACATTAAATGGGAAATATGCCATAAAACATACTACCAGAGAAGCACGTTGTGTGATAAAGGAAATTAAGTACAAGGTGAATATCAATACTCTGGAAGAAATTAAGGATAATTTTGAAATCGGACTCAACGATATCGCAAGAATTGTAATCAGAACCACCACACCATTATTTTTCGATAGTTATTCTAAAAATCGTGCGACTGGTAGTTTAATCATAGTGGATGAAGGGACAAATGTAACAGTAGGAGCAGGAATGATTATTTAAAACATTCCCTCCTCAGGATGGTTTTACAGTAAAACCAAGACGCCATGGCCAAAAGCAATATTAAAAGGAAATCTTCTGGCTTTATCAATAAGGTTGTAAAACAACATCCTTATAAGACGTTTTTGCATTTTACCTTATTGGGAATAGCCCTGTTATTTTTATTCTGTATTGTCGCTTTTCAGATTACCAAAACACCTGATTTTGTTCTTCCGCAGTTCAAATTCCCCAAGGCATTTGTAGTAAGCACCTTTATTTTGATGCTCAGCAGTATTACATTGAGCAATATCACATACTTATATGACAACGATAAGATCACATCCATAAAGGATAACTTATTGATTACGTTAATTTTAGGTGTGTCTTTTATGATTTCTCAATTTGTTGGCTGGAAGGAACTGACCGGAAATGGGATAAACCTTCAGGGTTATGTGTCAGGTTCTTATTTGTATGTGATTTCCGGGCTTCATGTGCTCCATTTATTTGGAGGAATTATATTTGTTTATGTGGAGATTATCAGGGTTTGGCAAAAATCCAAAGATCCTGTGAAATCACTTATTTATTTTACAGATCCTTATCAGAAATTGAAACTTGAATTGATTAGAACCTATTGGAATTTTATGGATATACTTTGGGTGGGAATCTTTTTTTACTTCCTGTTCTCTTTTTGATTTCCGGGATATTAAATTGTAAATAGTAATTCGAAAAATCCTACATCCTAAATGTTCATCCGCTTAATCAGAAGAATCTACACCATCTGGTGCTTTGCCTGGTTTTTCATTATTTTTATATTGCTATGGCCTTTTTTCTGGATCTTCCTTCAAAAAGAAAGCTGGTACTGGCTGGCAAACTGGTGCAACCGGATCTGGACCCTGATAGTTTATACCTTGTCCGGATTGCCTTTAATTATGGAATATAGGTTCACCAAGAAAAAGGGAGACATCTTTATTTATTGCCCAAACCATACTTCCTTCATCGATATACCTGTAATGTTATGGGGGGTCAAAGAAGAGTTTGCATTTATGGGAAAAAGCTCACTTGGTAAAATACCACTTATTGGATACATGTACGGCAAACTTAATGTACTGGTAGACAGAAAAAATCTAAAAAGCAGGGCAAATGCCTATAATCAGGCTTTGATGGAAATTGACAAAGGAAAGTCGCTCGTTATTTTTTCTGAAGGTACGATTTCTCCAACTGCACCCTATCCTGGTATCTTTAAGGACGGAGCATTTAGAATTGCGATTGAAAAACAAATTCCGATCGTTCCGGTCACTATTCCTTACAATTGGCTAATTTTGCCGGATGATGGAAAATGGCTTGGGAAACCTAATAAGGCCATGGCAATATTTCACGAACCCATTCCTACTAAAGGGCTTACCTTAAGTGATGTAAAATGGCTTATGGAAAAAACCCATCAAATAATATCAGACGAAGTTTTTAAAAAAAAATCCTCATGTCAATAGATAAAGAAACCATTCAAAAAATTGCTCACTTAGCCAGGTTAGAGTTTAATGAGGAAAAGGAAGCAGAAATGGTAAAAAGCATGAACCGGATCCTGGACTGGATGGAAGTACTTAACAAAGTGGATACTGAAAATGTAAAGCCACTCACACACATGAGCGCAGAGGTAAATGTTTTGAGGGTAGACGAGATCAGACCAGGCCTATCTCATCAGGAGGCCTTATTAAATGCTCCTAAAAAAGATTCTGATTATTTCAGAGTTCCCAAGGTATTGGAATAACCGTCAACCGACTACTGTCAACGGATATGGAAGCTCACCTCAAAGGGGTGTATCTCAAGGCAGCAAGCTATTGTGCCTACCAGGAACGGACGCATGAAGAGGTCCGCAAAAAATTAAAAGCGCTGTATGTTGAAGACGATGATTGTGAAGTTATAATTTCACAACTCATAGTTGATAATTACCTGAACGAACAGCGGTATGCTGAAACCTTTGCAGGAGGAAAATTCAGGATAAAGAAATGGGGCAAAAGGAAAATACTTTTTGAATTAAAAAAAAAGCATCTCAGCGAATATACGTTAAGAACTGCTTTTAAGGACATCAAAGAGGATGATTACCAGGCAACATTAACTAAACTTGCCCGCACGAAGCTGGAGAGCTTGTTCAAATCCGAATCAAATAGGTTGCTTGTAAAAAAGAAGCTCGTAACCTATCTTTTACAGAAGGGTTACGAGCAGGAAATTATCTGGAAAGAGGTAACTAAACTTTTACCTTAGATATTAACTTCAAACTGCACAAGGTCTACAAAATCCTGAACCCTTTCATCCAGCTCTTTTTCAGATAAATTCATAATCCTTTCTGTTCCGAATTTCTCTACACAGAAAGAGGCCATGGCTGAGCCATAGATAATGGCTCTTTTCATATTTTGGAAGCTTATATCCCCTGTTTTAGCAATGTAGCCAATAAACCCTCCAGCGAATGTATCACCTGCGCCTGTTGGATCAAAAACTTCTTCCAAAGGAAGTGCCGGAGCGAAAAAGACCTGTTTTTGGTTAAATAACAAAGCTCCGTGCTCACCTTTTTTGATAATAAGTATTTTTGGACCCATAGCCATGATCTTTTTTGCTGCTTTTACCAAAGAATATTCTTTAGAAAGTAACCTGGCCTCTTCATCATTGATCGACAAAACATCAACCATAGAAATGGTTTTCATTAAGTCATCCCAAGCGATGTCCATCCAGAAATTCATTGTGTCCATCACAATAAGTTTAGGACGTTTCTTCATTCTCTCAATCACAGTTCTTTGAACAGAGGGCGCCAGGTTGCCCAGCATCAAATAGTCACAATTCTGATAAGATTCCGGAATTATCGGGTCAAATGAGCCCAGCACATTTAGTTCAGTAATCAAAGTATCCCTTGAATTCATATCATTATGATATTTTCCAGACCAAAAAAATGATTTTTCATTTTCTTTGATTTGTAAACCTTCCGTATTCACACCATGCTTTTGCAGCATCTCAATATCTGTCTTAGGAAAATCTCCACCAACTACAGCCACTAAATTTACTTTTTTATTAAAGTATGAAGATGAAAGTGAAATATAAGTAGCAGCACCACCTATAATTTTATCTGTTTTGCCAAAAGGCGTTTCAATGGCATCAAAAGCGACAGAACCAACTACTAATAAACTCATTTCATAAATTTTAGGGTTCAAACTTACTTAAATCATTTAAATTATATTCACTTCTAAACAATTTCAGTTCTATTTGCTAAGTTTAATATTACATTTTAACAATGTCAAAGAATGAAGAAACACCAGCTTCTTTTTTTATTTATTTTCATATCTAATTTCATATTTGGTCAGGATACTTTAAGGTGCCATACACTTGGTCTAAAATTGTCTGAATCACAAATAAAAGAGCATCTACTTTTCGAAGAAAAAGTACAAAAATATTTGAGTTCTAATTTCAGGCTGGAAAATGTTAACATCACAATCCCGGTGGTCGTACATGTAGTTTATAATTTACAGAAGCAATATGTTTCTGAAGAACAGGTTTTAAGCCAGATAGCTGTATTGAACCAAGACTACAGCAGAACAAATTCTGACACTTCACAGACTCCTAATGTTTTTAAACAAGTGGCTGGAGCTTCAGACATAAGATTTAAACTGGCTGTACAAGATCCCAATGGCAAACCCACTAATGGAATAACATATACTAATACCACCGTTTCAGAATTCTCGGACGATGATAAAGTGAAACTTACATCATCGGGAGGTATAGATGCCTGGGATCCCAAAAGCTATCTTAATTTATGGGTATGTAACCTGACTCCTGGTGTATTGGGATATTTTCCAGGCGATTCAGTTCCCCATGAAGCAGGAACTTACAATGATGGTGTTGTGGTTTCATATCGCGCATTTGGTACAATTGGTAGTCAGCTCAGTTCTACATATAACCTGGGCCGGACCTCTACGCATGAAATTGGTCATTGGTTAGGACTTTATCACCCTTGGGGTACTCCATGGGGCTCTTTATGTAGTTCTGACTATATAAATGATACACCTCAGCAAAAAGATGGAAGCAGGGGTTGTCCTGTTTTTCCCTATATAGATTCAGATTGTTTTAATGCTCCAAATGGACGAAACTATTCCAATTTCATGGATTATACAAGTGATAGGTGTATGAATATGTTTACCAAAGGACAAGTTCAAAGAATGATGGCAATTCTTAATCTTAGCAGAAATTCTATTCTAACTTCCAAAGCCTTAGATCCACCATTTAATAAAGACCTGGCAATATCAATAGTATTTGATTCTTCTGAAGTTTGCAGCAGAAAAGACATTTTTCCAAAAGTCAGGATATTTAATTATGGCAAGGATACAGTAACCGATTATAGTATTTCATTTACTTATAACGGGACAACAAATTCTTATTCCTGGAAAGGAAAATTGCCCTCTCTAAGTGACACAGTCTGGGTATTAAATGATGTTGTCCTTTCGCCGGAGCAAGTAACTTTAAGTGCCGAAGTATCATTTAATAAACCAGGAATAGATGAATTTCTGCCCAATAATGCAAAAATCTTAAGTTTTGCCTGTACCCAACCTCTAAGCATCTACCCAAATCCTGTAAGCGAAACCCTTTATGTAAGTGGTAATTTACCTAAAGTTAATTCTTCTATTATTTACAATCTTCAGGGAGAAGAAGTTTTAAAAGTGAATAATGCTACTCAAATTGATGTTACAGGATTGGAGCCAGGATTTTATTTGATAGTTTTGGAAACTAATGAAAAGGCAATTAGGAAGCAGCTCATTGTGATCAAATAATATGTTCGAAATAATTTTATGTTTTTTATGGGCCTTGGTAATCTCAATGTTTGCTATACCTTCCATAATTTATGTTGCTGAGAGAAAGCAATTATTGAATTTCCCTAATGAAAGAACAACCCATGTTGTTTCAGTACCCAGATTAGGAGGCCTTGCAATTTTTTCAGGCTTTATTTCTTCAATAATGATTTTTGGCCAGGTAACCAGAGAAGTGCAGTATTTGCTTGCATCCTGCCTTGTTATTTTTTACATAGCACTTAAAGATGATTTAGTGACTGTTTCGGCATTCAAAAAATTTTTTGTTCAAATTCTTGCTACGGGTATCCTTGTTTTTATAGGGGATTTTAGAATAACCAATTTTCATGGCTTGTTCGGAATTTTCCAACTCGACCTTGGTGTAAGTTATGCTTTCACTATGGTTACAGTTATAGCAATAACTAATTCCATCAATCTTATAGATGGAATTGACGGACTTGCAGGAACATTGGTACTTCTTATTATTGTTATAATCTCCTCAACCTTATATTATCATCATATCGAAAGACCCATGATACTGGTTGCTTCCTCCCTGGTAGGTTCTCTTATAGGTTTTCTGAGATATAATATAAAGAATGCAAATATTTTTATGGGAGATGCTGGTTCATTAGTTTGTGGTCTCTCTGTTTCGGCATTGTTAATAACTTTTGTTGAAAAAGTACCTGAACCCAATTCACCTATAATTGGTATGAGTATTGTATTTGTTCCTATTGTTGATACTTTACGAATCACTATAGTGCGGATATTTAATGGAAAATCCCCTTTCTCTTCTGATAAAAACCATATTCATCATAAATTACTATTTGCAGGTCTAAATTCTACAGCTATTGTTGCAATTCTTTGTTTGCTTAATCTATTTGCCTTTTTATTGTTTTTGTTTTCAAATTCTGTTAATATAAATATTAGCTTAATTTTGTTTGTTGCATTGCTAACTTCTACCATATTAGTGTTTCAATTCCTCAAAGAAAAACAGCAGCAGACTTGAAAACTACCTTCAAAATATTTTTTGGTATATGGATTTTTGGGTCAACAGCCTTGATAGGAAATTCACAGATAAGATATTTAAAGCATGATTGGCTTATTTATGATAATACCAGCAAACAATTATATCCATTTGTAAAAAAGAATAAGGAAAATCTTCCATTACATTTATCCCTCAAGCCATATGAATTCAAAGGATTGTTTGTAAACATCAAAAGTTCTGAAAATGTATCTTTATATGTAAATAACCAATTTTTTGATTTTTTTGAAAAGGACAAAAGCAATTTTGTGCCTTTCGATAGCCTTAAGATTCAAAACGGAAATATTTTATTGAGCTTTTACGGAATCTATAATTCTACTCTTATAGATTCATGTTCAATATCTTATGGCCAAATAGTAAATAATAACGCTTCAAAACACATAGCAAGTAATTCAATTTCTAAAAATTATGGCAAAAGCTATTTTGCTCTTTTATTGTTAACATCCGGGATGATATTTGTCTTTTTTAGAAATAACTATACAAAAGCTTTTAATCAGTATTTCAATTTGCAAGACCTTTTTTTGAATTTTAAAGTCGAATCTTCTCAGTCAAGATCTAGTTTTGAGGGATACTATTTTGCATTTGTGCTTATTGGATCTACTTTTTTTGGCCTTGCATGTTTAGGTTTACAATTAGCAGATATTAGAAACTCTGAGTATAATTTTTTAAATTATTTTATTAACCTTATAAATATTGTAGCAATAGCCTGGTTCTTTTATTTTCTTAAATTCTTGGTCGTTAAAATTGTTTCCTGGCTTTTTGCAGTTGAAAAATTTGCTACAATTCATTTTAAAGTATTTATAAAAGTTGCCTTAATGTGGTCTGTAGCATTGGTTTTGATTAACATAGCAGGTCACAGCAATATAAATAACGTTTCTACTTATTTATTTCCAGCATTTTTAACTGTTTCCTTGTTCTTTTTAACCCTAATATCCATAAAGGTATCAATATTAATAAATCAGGTGAGCAGAATTAGTACTCTGTACCTAATTTCGTATCTTTGCCTTACAGAATGGCTTCCGTATTTTGTAATACTGAAACTATATATGGTTTACTTTTATAATTAGTTACAATGAGTGTTCAAATAGCTCCTGAATTTATAAATGAAAGGCTTAAAAAAGTAAAATCCGTTCTTATCTCTCAGCCTGCACCAAGCGATGATAAATCGCCATATTATCAACTTCGGGATAAGTATAACTTAAAGATTGACTTTAAGCCTTTTATAAAGGTAGATGTAGTTGACAATAAAGAATTTAGAAAGCAGAAAATTGATATTCTGTCACATACTGCTATAATTTTCACCAGTAAAAACGCAATAGATCATTTTTTTAATATCTGCAAGGATATGAAGCTTGATATGCCCGCTGATATGAAATATTTTTGCGTAACTGAGCAGACCGCCAACTACCTCCAAAAGTATATAGTTATTAGAAAGCGGAAAATATTTTTTGGGCAGAAAACAGCTTCAGATTTATTCGAAATTTTTAAAAAGCATAAACCAGAGAAATTTCTTTACCCTTGCTCAGATATACGTAAAGACGATATTCCAGAACATTTAAGAGACAACGGATATATTTTCACAGAAGCAATTATTTATAAAACTGTTTCAGAAGATATTACCATGTTGAAACCTGAAGAATATGATATTATAGCTTTTTTCAGCCCCTCAGGTGTAACTTCATTATTATCAAACTTCCCTGAATTCAAACAAAAAGATATCAGAATAGCAGCTTTTGGGCCAACAACTGCAAAAGCTGTTAAAGAAGTAGGATTGATACTAGATATCGAGGCGCCACTTCCCAATGCCCCATCTATGACTGGAGCTTTGGAGTTATATGTCAAAGTGGCAAACAATTTAAAATAATTGTGTGAAGCCTTTCCTCATTTGCATTTTCCTGTTAATTAGTTCGATGGCTTTTGCCCAGCAAGATCCGCAATTCGGTCAATATATGATGAATCCAAATCTTTGGAACCCATCATATTCAGGACTTAAAAAACCGATTACCCTTTCATTTCATCATCGAACGCAATGGCTAGGATACACTAATTCAGATAATAACCCTTCAATCAATCCGCCATCAACCCAAATGTTAACAGCTACTACTCAGATTAGTAGAATTAACAGCGGAATAGGTTTTGGATTGATGAATGATAATATTGGACCAATTAAAAATCAAAACATATACTTATCCTACTCTTACTACTTAAAACTTGGGGAAGGCAAAATCGCTGCAGGTATTGGATTAGGAGCAAACCTTATGACTATAAATTCAAGTCTATGGCGTCCGGAAAATAGTAATGACCCAACTTTGGTTTCAGGCGGTTCAATTAATCAGTATAAGCCTCTTTTAAGGTTTGGTTTATCTTATTCAACAGACAAATTTTATATAGGATTGGCATCTAACAATGTTTCAAACCCTACATATAATTTTGGTAATAATAACATCTCATCCTCATTAGTTCCTCATTATTATCTTCAATCTAGCTACAGATTTTCATTAAGTGAAGGGCTTGAAATGCAGCCTAGTTTTTTACTGAAAAAGGCCAATTTTGTTAATTCATTAGAAATCAGCAACCTGTTTTTCTTACATAATTTCTGGTTTGGGGCGTCATACAGAACTAGTGATGCACTAATATTTTTAGCCGGAATTCAACTTTTACCTGATAAATCCTTAAAGTTCGGTTACAATTTTGATCTTACTGTTATAAATGCTAAGGCAAAGTCCGTCTCAAGCCACGAAATTTTTCTCTCTTATAACTTAGGTTCTTTATTGGATAATAAGAAGCCTATCATTAGGAGCCCAAGGTACCGTTTTTGATATAACGTGTTAATTTGCAAGTATTTAATTAGTTTTTTTGCTAATTTCATTTATTAATTATTCTAATAAATGAAATAATGTATAAGTTCAACTCAATTTAAAATTTATACTATTTTGATAATTATTTTCAATATTTTGTTTTTGCGTTGTCAATTTATTCTATAATTTTGAATCCCATATTGGGAAAAAGAAAGCATACAAAACAATGTTAAAAATAGGTGTCATGAATCAAACACTCTTTTTGAGAAACCTTTTAAGCGGAATCTCTCTAGGTATTCTTTTTCTTCTCACAAGTTGCGGAGGTGGTGGTAAGCAGGATTTAGGCGGAGAACTTGTTGGTGTACCTGACCGGGAAGGCTGGCAGCAAATTGTTCCTTACGGTATGGTTGTTTGTCCTTCTGGAACTTTCCACATGGGCCAGGCAGATCAAGATGTACCGGCTACTATGATCAACCTTAACAAGCAGGTTACGATTGGTGGTTTCTATATGGACGAAACTGAGATTACAAATAATGAATATCGTCAGTTTGTTTTGGTAATGCTTACAGATTCTTCTCACTTAGGGGAAGAATATATTATGAAAGAGCTTTATCCTGATACTTCAGTTTGGGTTAGAAACTTTTCTCATCACATGGGCGACCCTATGATGGAATATTATTTTGCTCATCCAGCTTTTGATGATTATCCTGTTGTAGGAGTTGACTGGTTTGCAGCAAGGAAATTCTGTGAGTGGAGAACCAACTATTTAAATACTTATCGTGCAGAACAAGGCTTATTTAAAATGCCAAGATTCAGACTGCCTTCAGAAGCTGAGTGGGAATATGCTGCAAGAGGAGGAAGGGATATGGCAAAATATCCTTGGGGAAATCCATATATCAGAAATGCTAAGGGTTGTATGTTAGCAAACTTCAAACCAGGTCGTGGTAACTATTATGATGACGGTTTTATGTACACTTCTCCAGTTGCTTCTTATTTTTCAAATGATTATGGGTTATATGATATGGCAGGAAATGTAACAGAATGGTGTGAAGATGCATTTTATGAGGCAGCAGTTCCTACAACATGGGACTTGAATCCTACTTATTATGATGACAACGAACCAAGAAAAGTCGTAAGGGGAGGATCTTGGAAAGATATCGCTTATTATTTGGAAACAGGTTCCAGAACTTTTGAAAACAGGGATTCAGCTAAATCCTTCTTAGGATTTCGTTGTGCCGTAACTTATCTCGGAAGATCTTCAGGAGCTGAGTTTTAAAATAATACCTTTTAATTTTCCTTATACAATAAATGTTCAACTGTTAATTTTTAAAAAAGATGAGTGCTAAGTATCGTACAACACATGAATTGACTGGTAGAGAAAAATTCTATCAAAATGTTGCTCCAATTATCACAGGTCTAGGTGCCTCTGTTGTAATTTTGGGTGCTCTATTTAAAATCATGCACTGGCCAGGAGCAGGTTTGATGTTAATTATAGGATTAGGTACAGAAGCAGTTTTGTTTGCTCTTTTTGCATTTGCTCCAATGGCTGCAGATCCCGATTGGACAATTGTTTATCCTGAATTAGCTGATGATGAGTCCGGTACTCCTCATGTTAAAGAATCAGACAGAGCTAACACTAAAAACCTTACTAATAAGTTAGGTGATATGATGGAATCGTCTGGTTTGAACCAGGATGCTATTTCTAAATTATCTGCTGGTTTCAGAAACCTTACTGATTCAGTTAGCAGCATGTCAGATCTTTCAAATGCAGCTGTTGCTTCAAATGAATATGCCGCAAACGTTAAAGTAGCTTCTAAATCAATTTTAGAAATGAATAAGTCGTATGCAACAACTGTTGAAGCTATGTCATCTATGGCAAATGCTACAACTGATGCAAAAGAATACCATTCTCAGGTTCAAAGTATAACTAAAAACCTTGGTGCTCTTAATGCTGTTTATGAAATGGAATTACAGGATGCTAACAACCATCTTAAAGCCATGAATAAATTCTATGGTAATCTTTCTTCTGCTATGGAAGCAATGTCTGACGCTAGTAAGGATACACAACAATTTAAACAAGAACTTAGCAAGCTGACCAACAATCTTACTTCTTTAAACACTGTTTATGGTAGTATGCTTTCAGCTATGAGAGGTTAATTTCAATTTATTAAGTAATTATTTAACTGTTTAATTAATATAAGATGGCTGGTGGTAAAGAAACCCCAAGGCAAAAACTGATAGGCTTGATGTACCTTGTACTTCTTGCACTACTTGCCTTGCAAGTGAGTTCAGCTATTATGGAGAAATTTAAATTTCTTGATGATAGTTTGCAACACGCAAATGGAAATGCTGATGTAGGTAATACTTCTTTAGAGAAATCTATTGCTAAAGCAGTTTCTGATAATGGAAACAAAGCTGCTGATAAAGCTGTGCTTAATCAGGCTGTTATGGTTCGTAAAGAAGCTGCAGAAATAAAAACGTACATAGATAAACTTCGCAATGAAATTATTACTAGTACTGGTGGACTTGAAGACCCAGAGGATCAAACTAGTATGTATAAAGGTGCTAAAGAAGAAACTGCTATTGAAATATTAATGGTAGGTGGCAATAAAAATGGTAAAGGTTATGCATTACAGAAAGAGATCAACAGCTTTGTAGATGATCTTAATAAGGCGATGAATGGAAAAAAGAAGTTCGATTATATTGCTAAGAATGCAAAGGAAGACAAGAGAATTCCTCAAAAATCGGAACAAAAATCCAAAGATTTCGCTGAATTAAATTTCGCTCAAACTCCTATGGTTGCTGCAATGGCAACACTTAGTAATTTGGAAGCTGAAGTTTTGAAGCACGAGGCTGATGCTTTGGGTTATCTTTCTCAAGAAGTTGGTGCTTCTGAACTTAAATTTGACAATGTTTTTGCAATGTACAGAGCAGATTCTAGAGTTGTAGCAGCTGGTACAAAATATACTGCTGAATTGTTTATGGCTGCATCTTCTTCAACACTTAAGCCTACTATTCAGGTTGATGGAAGAACTCTTACTGTTGATCCGGATGGTCGAGGTAAATTGGAATTTACAGCTACTGGTGGTGCTTACGATGCAGAAGGTAATGCAAAGAAATCTTGGACTGGAAAGATCACAATCAAAAACAAGGGTAAAGACACTACTTTCACGGTTAAAGGTGAATATGTTGTTGCTAAACCAGTAATTCAGATTCAATCTGCTTCGGTTTCAGCATTATACAAAAATTGTGGTAATGAATTGAATGTACAGGTTCCTGCTTTGGGTTCTACTTATCAACCCTCTTTCCGTGCTTCTGGTGCTGATATTATAACAGGCTCTAAAAAGGGACTTGTTACTGTTGTACCTAATTCTCCTAATGTTAAGCTTTCTGTATTTAGTGCAGGTAACTTAATTGGTGACCAGGATTTCAAAGTAAGGTTAATACCAAGACCAGAGATTGTTGCTTTAGCCGGTGGTAAACCGGTTGATACCAAACAAGGTATGAATGCTCCTGGGCCAAGATCAATCCAGATGCAGGCTAAGTCTGATGAAAGTTTTAAAACTTTCCTTCCTAATGATGCACGTTATAGAATTACTGAATGGAATGCAATCTTAGTAAGAGGTAAACGTCCTGTAAGAACTAAAAACTTCAGTTCTGAATCTGGTGATTTTAATGATTTTAATTCTCAGGCTCAACCTGGTGACAGGATTGTAATTGAGGTGAAGTCAGTAAAAAGGATGAATTTCAGGAATGTAATTGAAGATGTAAATGTTGGAACTCCAATTATCAACGTTCCTCTTAATTAATACTTATAAATCAAATTAATATGTATAGGCCACTCATTATTATCCTATCTGTTTTATTAACTGTTGGTTCTGTTTCTGCACAAAAGAAAAAGAAATCAAAGGGTGCATCAGCTGCTGAAGTTGCCAAACAAAAAGCTGATGAAGAAGCTGCTGCTAAACAACAGGCTGCAGATTTAAAAAAACAGCAGGAAGATGCAGCCAAATCTGCTCAGTCAGAAGCTGTAAAGGCAAAAAGAGATGCTTATTATGAATCTTTGAAATCTGGGTATAATCCATATTCAGTAAGGCCTATACATATTAATAATCAAATGTACAAGAAGACGGTAATCCGTATGCTTGACCTTAGAGAGAAGCAGAATCAGCCAATTTTCTCTAAAGGAAAGGAAATTACAAGGATTATTATTGATGCTGTTAAAGAAGGTAAATTGACTGCTTTTTCTAGTGACTCTTTAGAGTTAGGTAAGGTTTTTACTAAGGAAGAGTTTGAAAAAGGTTTAGTTATCCCTTCTGATGCTCCAGCATTAACTCCGGAAGAACTTGAGTTTCAAAAAGCTCAGGGTGCTGAAGGAGGAGAGAAAGGTGCATGGGGAGCGGAAACTCCTGACGCATCAACTTTAGGCCCAAACTATTTTAATCCTGATGAATTATACCAGCTTGAGATAAAAGAGGATTATATTTTTGACCGTCAACGTTCAAGAATGTATTATGATATGCAATGTTTTACATTGAAAATTCCTGCAGAAAAGAACATCAAAGGAATTGAGATCCCTATTGCTACTTTTAAATACAAAGATCTTGTAGATATCTTTAAAAATGATCCAAGGGCAATATGGTTTAACTCACAAAATGATTCTGAGCATAGAAACCTGTCAGATGCATTTGATTTAAGACTATTTAGTTCTTATTTAATCAAGGTTAGTAATCCAAAAGATCAATTCTTAGCAGATATTTACACAGGTAGTGCTAAACAAGCAATTCTTGCTGCGCAATGGAAAGCAAATGAGCTTATGGAATTTGAGCACAATCTTTGGGAATTTTAGTATTTTCAAGACTTAGCATAAAAAAAGGGAAAACTTAGTTTTCCCTTTTTTTATGCTTTAAAAGGTTATAGACCATTTAAAGCATAAGTGTTATGAGTTATTTTAATTTGGAAAGACTTGCTTTGATATTGGTTAACGCTTTTGTAAGATTTTCATCAGATGCTGCAAAAGATATCCTTATGAATCCCGGAGTTCCAAAGGCGTCGCCAGGTACGGTAGATACATGTGCATCGTTTAGTAGATATAAGCATAAATCCATTGCTTCGTTTATCTTCTGACCATCGGCAGTTGATTTGCCAAAATATGCTGATACGTTAGGATAGAAGTAAAATGCTCCCATGGGCAAATTAGTCTTTAAACCAGGTATTTCTTTCAATAAACCATATACTAAATCCCTTCTTCTAAGGAAGGCTTTATTCATTTCCCAAGTTGGTTCCATTATTCCTCCAATTGCAGCAACGGCAGCCTTCTGTGCAATTGAACAGGTTGCAGAAGTAACTTGACCTTGCAGTTTATCGCAGGCATCAGCTAGAGATTTAGGAGCCGCCATATATCCTATTCTCCAGCCGGTCATAGCATAACCTTTGGAAACTCCATTTACAAGGGCTGTGCGGTCCTTCATACCTTCAAAACTTGCGATGCTTACATGTTTTTCACCAAAATTGATAAATTCATAAATTTCATCTGCAATAAC
Source organism: Cytophagales bacterium (assembly GCA_025360395.1). GTDB lineage: Bacteria > Bacteroidota > Bacteroidia > Cytophagales > UBA9547 > UBA9547. The sequence continues at coordinate 17,933 of JANYCH010000217.1, forward strand.
ATAGATGTTATCATGTTTCACTATTTCTGATGCTATATCCTTCAATTCTTTCTCTGAGAATACAGTACCTGTTGGATTACAAGGTGATGAAAACATCACAACTTTTGTTTTGCTGGTGATAGCAGATTTCAATTGGTTAATAGAAGCTTTAAAATCATTTTCAATACTACCTTCAATTAAAACTGGCACACCTTCGGCAAGTTTTACCAATTCTGAATAGCTAACCCAATATGGAGAGTAAATGATGACTTCATCCCCGGGATTTACCAAACAAAGAAGTGCATTGGCTATTGATTGTTTGGCACCAGTTGATACTACAATGTTTTCTGGTTTGTATTCTAAGTTATTGTCTCTTTTTAATTTGTTAACTATAGCCGTTTTAAGATCAGGTATACCAGCTACCGGAGTGTAAAATGTAAACCCATCATCAATAGCTTTTTTAGCAGCATCTTTAATATGTTGGGGGGTCTGAAAATCCGGTTCGCCAAAACTAAGGTTAACAACAGAGATTCCCTGGGCAGATAATTCCCTGGCTTTTTTAGCCATTCCAATTGTTGCTGATTCTTCTAACGCGTTTATACGGTCAGACAGTGCTTTTAACGTTTCTGCTACGGCGCTCATATTTTGTTTATTTTGAAACGCACAAAAATAGTTAATAGTAAGTAGTTTCTAGTTGTTGATTTTGAGTCTTTTTTGCGTCAACTAAATTTTGCCCGATTAACTTAGTAGTTTTATGTTTTAATATTCAATGGCAACTGTATTTAGTGAAGTTACTCCCGCAGAATTGGGGTTTTATATGCCCGCAGAGTGGCAAAGACAAGAAGCTACCTGGTTCTCATGGCCTCATAATGAGGAAACCTGGCCAGGTTTATTCGACAGGATTCCAGCTGTGTTTGCTGAAATTGTTTTTCACCTTAGTCAGAATCAATACGTCAAGATCAACGTCAAAGATGCTGAACAAGAATTAAGTGTAAGAAATATTTTATTGAAGGCAAATGTAAATTTGAAGTCTGTAAAGTTTTATCACATTCCCACCAATGACGCCTGGTGCAGGGATCATGGACCTACCTTTCTAGTGCGAAATTTGAAAAGTTCTAGTGAAAAAGCACTTGTTAATTGGGATTTTAATTCCTGGGGAGGTAAATATCCATTTGAACTGGATAATGCAGTTCCAAAATCTATATTAAAATACCACAATTATAGATCTTTCAATCCGGGTATCGTAATGGAGGGTGGGTCTATTGAAGTAAATGGAACAGGTACAGTTATAACAACCAAAGCTTGTTTATTGAATCAAAATAGAAATTCACATCTTGATCAGTTTCAAATTGAAGATTATTTAAAAGCTTATTTGGGTGTAAAGCAGGTTCTCTGGCTGGAAGATGGGATTGTTGGAGATGATACAAATGGTCATATTGATGATTTAAGCCGGTTTGTAAATGAAACTGCTGTTGTAACAATAATGGAAGAAGATCCTTCGGATGAAAATTTTAAAATCCTTCAGGAAAACACGGACTTATTAAAAAGCATGCGGAACCTGAATGGTAAGCCTTTTGAAATTATTACATTGCCTATGCCAGCGCCTGTGATTCATTTGGGAGAAAGATTACCAGCGAGTTATGCCAATTTTTTAATAGCAAATAAAATAGTTTTAGTACCTGTTTTCCAAGATAAGAATGATAAGATTGCTTTGGACATATTGCAAAAATGTTTTCCAGATAGAAAGGTTGTAGGGATCAATTGCAGGGATCTTGTGGCTGGTTTAGGTACTTTACATTGTATAAGTCAGCAGGAACCCTCCCTTAGTAATTAATATTGAGTATTTAGATTAAATAATGTAATGTGGAAGCTTTAAATCTATTACCTGAATCTTTAACTAAATCTGGTGAAGGTGGTTTGGTTATTACCAAAGTGGATGACCTTTTGAACTGGGCAAGATTGTCTTCAATATGGCCAATGGGATTTGGATTAGCCTGTTGTGCTATAGAAATGATGTCAACTTATGCATCAGGTTATGATTTGGATAGATTTGGTGTGATTCCAAGAGCAAGTCCAAGACAATCTGATGTGATGATTGTGGCTGGAACAGTTACTTTTAAAATGGCTGACCGGGTAAGAAGGTTATATGATCAAATGCCAGAACCCAGATATGTCATTTCTATGGGTTCCTGTTCTAATTGCGGTGGTCCATATTGGGAACATGGATATCATGTTGTAAAAGGTGTAGATAGGATTATTCCTGTCGACGTCTATGTTCCGGGGTGCCCTCCCAGACCTGAAGCTCTAATTGGTGGAATATTAAAACTTCAGGAAAAAATCAGGGATGAGAATGTATTTGTTCCTCGTAAACTTTTGCAAATATTAAACAAGAGAGTTTAATGCTTTCTTGTTTTGGACATTTTTTCTTTAAAATATTTCCTCAGGACCAGCTTTACATTAGCATAGTTTGAGTCCAGACCTTCCCTTTTTAATAAGACACTTGCCAAAGCTTCATTGTATTTAATAAAGTTTTTTGCCTGCATTCTTTCTTCAATTTCTTTTCTTTTAACTGTATCAGTTAAGTATTTTTCAATCATTAAACTTGCAATTGGAGCAGCCCATTTGTCTCCAAAACCTGCGTTTTCTACATAAACAGCAATCGCTATTTTTGGATTATATCTGGGGGCGAAAGCCATGAATACTGAATGGTCTTCCCCATGAGGATTTTGTGCCGTACCTGTTTTACCACAATAAGGAATGCCTTCGATATGCGAACGATATGCAGTACCAAAATCCACAACATCAAACATCCCATTGGATACAGTGGTATAATTTGCCTGATCTATTTTAGTATAATTTTTCTTCAAGTAAACTGGATCTACCATATTTTTATCACCAATTTTTTTTATGATATGAGGTATATAATAATAACCTCGGTTCGCTACAGTAGCTGCGACATTTGCCATTTGAAGGGGAACTACTAATATTTCTCCCTGGCCTATCCCTAAAGAGAATATTGTTTTAAAAGCCCAACGGTTTTCTCCATAAACTTTATTATAAAAGGCATGAGTTGGCACCCGACCGCTTTTTTCGTTGGGCAGATCAACACCTAATTTGGTACCAAGGTTGAAACTTTTCACATAATCATACCAAATATCAAAACCTTTGGCAGCATCAACATAGGGATTTGAAGACAAGCCTCTTTGGAGCATTGAATTGTATAGTACATAGAAATATGGATTACATGAATGCTGAATTGCCCCCCGCATCCCGATTGCAGGTGGATGGTTGTGGCAGTTAATCAATCCCTTGTTGCAGGGAAGAGACCTGTTGGAATCTATCAGATGATCCTGAAGGCCTATTAAGCTTTGAATGATCTTGAAAGTAGAACCAGGTGGGTACATCGCCTGGAGCGCCCTGTTATACAAGGGTTTATAAGGATTTTTGCTGAGCTGATTATAATTTTTAGAAAATTGCTTGCCAACCAAGAGGTTAGGATCGTAAGTTGGCGCCGAAATAAGGCAAAGAATTTCTCCTGTTGATGGTTCTATTGCCACAATACTGCCGGTTTTACCTTGCATAATCTGTTCACCATATGCCTGGAGTTTAACATCGACAGTACTTGTCATGTTTTCTCCAGCAACCGATAAGGTATCCAATTCACCGTTTTTAAACTCGCCTTTTTCCGCCCCTTTAACGTCAACCATTACATAGCGTACTCCCCTTTTACCGCGCAATTGTTTTTCGTAAATTTCTTCTATACCGCTTATCCCGATATAGTCTCCGGATTTATAATTGTCCTTTCCTAACAGCTCTATTCTTTCTTTACTCACTTCACCTATATAACCTAAAGCATTGGCCATGCATTTGAAAGGATAATCTCTAACTGAACGTGCCTGAACATAAAATCCCGGATAATCAACAATTTTATCCTGAACCCTGGCCCAGTCCTGTGTAGAAAGGGTAGGTATAAAAACAGAAGGTTTAACTTTTGAATACCTTCTTGCATCTTTTAACCTTATTCTGACATCTTCTACAGTAAGGCCAAATGTGTTGCTGAATGCAACAGTATCAGGAATTTTAACATCTTTTGGTATGACCATTATGTCAAAGACCGGGGAGTTGGCAACCAGCATTTCACCTTTTCTATCAAAAATTACACCCCGGTAAGGATAAACCGTGATCCTTTGGATACTGTTCTGCATTGCAGAATCTTTAAAAGTTTGATCTATAGTCTGTAACCAAAGAAGCTTAAGCAGATAGATAACACCTACTGCAACGATGATAATTTGAATGATATACTTACGTTGTTCTAGCATGTTCTCTTTCCAATTAAGCCAGTTTATTGGAAGAAAGAATGTACTGCATAAGGATAAAAGTAAAGCTGGTTAGAATTGTGCTTAAAAAACTCCTGAAAAAAGTAGTGAAGAAATTGGCAAAACTGAAACTTTCGAGAAAAAACAGGAAAAAATGATGAGATGCTACCAGTATTAAAGTATAAGATATTATCCACCGTATTCCTAAAATATGTACCGAAACCGGAGTATGTTCATCATAACCCCCTGAAGGAGTAATAAACTTCACTACGGTTGGCCTGATAAAAGCCATAAGCGTACAAGCAGCAGCGTGCAAGCCCGGTGAATCATAAAAAATGTCAATCAGCAAACCATAACCTAAGCCTAACAACAATAGAAGGTTTTTGTTGGTGGACATTGGTAAAAGCAATAGAAAATACAGATATGGAAAACAGAAAGCAAGGCCGAATATCCCGAACTTGAAAAAGAAGATTTGGATAAGGAAAAGCAATAAAAAATTGAGAATTATCTTAATAATGTCGGTTGCCGTCATTGCTTCCTTCTGATTTCTTTGATGCAATTTAATATAAATTGCATCTGTGAACTATATCTGTTATTTAAATATTAGCGGCTATAGTTTGGCGCTTCCTTGGTTATCTGTACATCATGAGGATGGCTTTCTTTAACACCAGCTGCAGTTATTTTTACAAACAAAGCCTTTTGAAGGGAATCAATATTTTTAGAACCGCAATAACCCATTCCAGCTTTTAAGCCTCCAATTAACTGATAAACTATTTCAAAAGCGCGACCTTTGAATGGTACCCTTCCCACTATTCCTTCAGGCACTAATTTTTTTATATCATCCTCTGCATCCTGAAAATATCGGTCCTTTGAACCGTCTTCCATCGCTTCGAGTGATCCCATTCCTCTATAATTCTTGAATTTTCTACCTTCAAATATAACCATCTCCCCAGGTGCTTCCTCCGTTCCTGCAAGTAATGATCCAATCATGACAGTGCTTGCGCCGCCAGCAATTGCTTTTACTATATCTCCCGAAAATCGTATTCCTCCATCTGCAATTACAGGTACACCTGTACCTTCTAATGCCTTAGCTGCCTCAATCACAGCACTTAATTGGGGAATTCCAACACCTGCTATGATTCTTGTGGTACAGATACTGCCAGGCCCAACACCCACTTTCACAGCATCGGCGCCTGCATCTGCCAATGCTTTCGCACCAGCACCCGTAGCAACGTTACCAACAATTAACTGAAGATTTGGGAAAGATCTTTTAACCTCTTTTAACATATTGATTACCCCCAAAGAATGACCATGGGCAGTGTCAATACTGATAACGTCTACACCGGCAGCATTTAACGCCTCAATTCTTTGAATAGTATCATGTGTAACACCAACAGCGGCCCCAACCCGCAATCTTCCATATTCATCCTTGCAGGAATTTGGGTGATCTCTTCTTTTTAAAATGTCTTTATAAGTTATTAATCCTACCAGTTTGTAGTTTTTATCTACAATTGGCAATTTCTCTATAG
>JANYCH010000247.1 GCA_025360395.1 Cytophagales bacterium
GTAAGAATAAGAATCGTCATGCGAATAAGAAGGTAGAAAACTCTCAGGGACGTTCAACGCAGGACAAAACCCCAGTGGTAGGATTCTATGAGAAGGATGGAAAGGTTCAGGCCACAGTGGTAGAAAACACTAGTGCTGAAACCCTTTGTACGCTAATTGATCAGAGTGTTGCGACCGATGCGATCATGGTAACCGATGCCTACAGATCGTATAGTTCAGTAGGAAAGAAAAGAACGCACGTTGTGGTAAAGGATGATGGTGGGTATGTTAAGGACAATCAGTTTCATACACAAAATATAGAAAACTTCTGGTCGTTATTAAAGAGGGGAATTATTGGGATTTATCACTACACAAGCGCAAAGCACCTGCAACGTTACTGTGATGAATTTGCATACAGATATAACACACGGGGTGAAACAGATGCGGATAGATTTACGTCCTCGTTGGGTAAGGTTAATGGCAGACTGAGGTATGATGATTTGGTTGGGGAGTAATTACAACTTTTTTGTTTCCTCTCTAATTATTTCATTAGAGAGATCCATTATATCTTTCGAATGATCTACAATTTTGTCTTTTGTATTTTGTCCCACTAAAAGAGTTTGTATAGTGTTATTTATTTCTTGTTTCAGTTTATTTTGTATTTGAATGTTACTATTCAAAAAGAGTAATAATATGCAACCACTTTTAGATAGATTTAACAATTCTTCTTTACTAGGATGATCTGATAAAGTCATAGACAAACTTAAGAAATTGGCAACCTCATGAGTGAAATCATCAATCCACTTTGACCTTTTATTCTTTCCAATTTGTTTACTTAGGAGTATGTATGAAGAAAAAATTGTTGTACACAAAGCAAATAGGGTAATCCAATCCTTAGTTTCCAATATTTTATAGTTTACCACCCTTTACCAACGTCAAGATCTCATTCAGATACGTTACCTCACGTTTAAGACCCTCTATTTGTTCCTCATATAACTTCTTCTCATTGTTGGACATGGTGTTATTAATGTTACCATTGATCGTCTGGGCATGGACGTTGTTAAAAAAGTATTTGGCATCAAACTCAATAAGGTCTGTTATTGAGATCTCAAGGATGTCTGCTATTTGTTGGAGTTTGCTGAACGGTAGGTCAAGTTCATTACTCTCAATACGACTGTAATTGGACTGAGACATCTGCAACTTATCAGCCATATGTTCCTGAGTGTAATTCTTAAGCTCTCTGAGCTTTTTGATCTTGAAACCTATCATCATATACTTTTATACAGTCTACAAACCAAATATAGTGGTTTAAGATCAACAATTATAAACTATGTACCACGTGCATATATTATGTAATTGAATAGTAGTTAGTTACTAAGTTTATCAAGAAGTTTGCAACCATTACTATCCACAAACTTTATGAAACACTATCTTTTAGGTCTATCACTTTTAATCTTGCTTTTTGGTTGTTCAAAGAAAAAGGATGATAATCCAAGTCCTTCTAGCAACGTTAATACTACGAGTAATCCCAACCAGACTAATACTACCATTATAGACACCAGTGATTATGGCATCTTCTATACTTTTAAAGGTAGTCAATACAGGATCAATTTGGATTGTGGTGGAAGTGGTTCTTATGGTTCTAATTACGGATATAGTATGAATTTTGATAACTGTAGCAGACCAAAACCATTAGTAAAAAATTTCTTTACCGTCGAAAATTTCTCTTTGATGATGAAAATGGATTCTTCCTCTTTTATCAAAATGGTTGGTAAGACACAAAAGCAGTTTAATGGCTATTTTTTGAATAGTTATGGGCATGAATGTGATACACTGAACTTAAAGATTATTCTTTCCAATTCTGACATTATGTACAAGTCTTTTGATTGTATGTCAAAGGACACAATTAATGGAAATTTTAAATACTACTTCACTGTAAGTTCAGTTAAGTTTAAAAGTCATACTTATACTTCCACAAAGCTTTTATTAAGTGGTAAATTTAATGTGAGGATGGTGAAGGACAAGGACAATAACGACGTAACTGATGTTTCAGGTTACTTCAAAG
>JANYCH010000248.1 GCA_025360395.1 Cytophagales bacterium
TTGATGAATACACCTACAGATTTAACAGAAATAAGATGAAAGAGGGAATATTCGAGAATTTGATGTCTAGGATGGTGAATGCTGAACCCTATACATACAAAGAAATGCTGTTATCTTACGCCTAATTCAATAAAATTTTAAATAATTGCTCTCTTATAACTAAATGATAAACATTAGCATATTTAAATTAAAACTGTCTTCTTGGCATTATTATTTATATTTTGCCTTGATATGCAAAACTTAAAAGCATTGCAGACTCACTCCTTTAATTTAAGTTTGTAACCAAAATCAACGAGACGCTATATGTCAACCAAAAACAAGGCCATTTTATTTTCTATATCTTTAATTACGGCCTGTTCCTTATTTTTTTCCTTTAACCAAGTCAAGAAATACCGCAGTAAACCAAATAATAGTTTTAAGAATGGAGAACGCTTAGAATACCGTTTGCACTATGGTATGGTAAATGCAGGTGAAGCCATCTTAGAAGTTGATCCTCAATTTTATGCTGTAAATGACCGGGTATGTTATAAAATAAACGTGCTCGGCAGAAGTACAGGAAGCTTCGATTTTTTCATGAAAATAAGGGACCAGTTCATTTCTTTTGTAGACACAGGTGCCATGGTTCCTCAGAAATTCTGCAGGTCTATACGTGAAGGAAAATATAAACTTGACGAAACTGTTTATTTTGATCAGCTAAAAAGCTTAACAGTGACAAAAAGAGACAATGATCCCGAAACCGTAAGTAACGTCCCTGTGAATGTCCAAGACCTGGTTAGTGGGTATTATTACCTGCGAACAGTAAATTTTGAACAACAAAAAATTGGTGACACAACCAACCTACCAGCTTTTTTTGAAGGAAAAAATTATGACTTTAAAATTAAATTCCTTGGTAAACAAGTGATTGATTCGAAATTTGGCAAGATACAGGCTTATAAATTGTCACCAATTATGCCCGAAAATGAAATGTTTAAGGGAGGAAATTCTATTGGATTCTGGGTTTCTGCAGATAAAAACCGTGTACCTTTAAAAGTGGAAGCCATCATGTTTGTTGGTTCTGTTGACCTTGATTTAAAAGGTTATTCAGGGTTGAAATGGCCTCTTGCAATAGTTAACTAAATTAATATTTATATCTTTTAGCCCAGATTAATTTCAATCGTTGGCGCATTTCATTCTCACGAGGGTTATTTCCAGGATCAAAGAGGATCGTTCCGGATAGTTTTTCAGGAAAGAACTCCTGTTCAGCAAAGTTCCCTTCAAAATCATGAGAATATAAATATCCTGATCCATAACCTTGCTTCTTCATTAAACCTGTCGGCGCATTTCGTAAAGCTAGTGGGACGGGTTGATAACCAGCATCCTGAACCAGTTTTTTAGCCTTTTTTATTCCAAGATATGAAGCATTGCTTTTAGCTGAAGACGCTAGATAGGTAACTGTTTGAGCCAGGATAATTTCCGATTCAGGATAACCTATCATGTTAACTGCCTGGAAACAAGATGTTGCAATTAACAGGGCATTGGGGTTAGCATTTCCAATGTCTTCACTGGATAAAATCAATAATCTACGAGCAATAAAAGAAACATCCTCCCCTCCTTCTATCATTCTTGCCAGCCAATAAAGTGCCGCATTAGGGTCACTTCCCCTTATTGATTTTATGAAAGCAGATATAACATCATAATGCTGCTCACCGTTCTTATCATAAATGGCTATATTCCGCTGTACTATTTCAGTAACCAGATTATCAGTCAGTTCTGTTCCTGAATCAACCGAAGAAGCCACCAGTTCCAATAAGTTTAACAGCTTGCGACCGTCACCACCAGATAAAGAATAAAAGGCTCCAAACTCCTTTAACTTAAGATTTTTAGACTTTAAAAAATCATCTTGTTCCAAAGCCCTGTTAAACAGTAATCTTAAATTTAACTCATCCAAAGGGTTTAAAACATACACCTGACACCTGGAAAGCAACGCAGATACAACTTCAAAGGAAGGGTTTTCTGTAGTAGCTCCTACAAGGGTTATAATTCCCTTTTCTACTGCACCCAATAAGGCATCCTGCTGGGTTTTATTGAATCTATGAATCTCATCAATAAAAAGAAGGGTGCGCGGATTATACCTGGCCTTTTCTATAATTTCCCTGACCTCCTTTACACCAGAACTAATGGCACTTAAAGTAAAAAAAGGAATATCCAGATTTTCGGCTATTAATTGAGCCAAAGTGGTTTTGCCAACGCCTGGTGGCCCCCAAAAAATAAGAGAAGGAACATTCTTGTTAGAGATCATTTTCAGCAAAATGCCCTTTTCACCTGTCAGGTGAGGTTGACCAACGAAATCGTCCAGGGTTTTAGGACGCATTCTTTCTGCAAGGGGCTGCATATTTCTAAAATCTATCTAAATAAATGAAAGCATCTAGAATTCCAGATAAGGCAAAAGCTTGTTAAGCTTATCGTTTTCTAAAGCTTTAGAATTTCTGATATCCTCAACACTTTCAATTTTATGATGTGTCCTATAATTTACCAAAATCTTTGCTGATTTTCTTCCCAAATAAGGGTGCTTAGCGAGTGAGTCAATTGGAAGGGAATTTATTTTCAGCCTTTTCACTTCAAGGCCATTAACCCTGAATGATTTGATCACTTTCAAAGCGACTGAACTATCCAAGCCATAAACTTCATATAATTGATTCTGGTTCACAAAACCTCCTAGGCTATTTCTGTATTTTATTATCCGACTAGCCAATACATTGCCAATACCATTTACCCTTTTTAAACTGCCAGTGTCAGCTAAGTTTATCTCAATAGGGGCTTCAATTGTTTTAGCAGGTTTCTCCCATTCCTTTTTTACCCATATAGGCTTCTCTGCTTTTTGTTCCGACAGAATAATGTAAGGCTTCAATAAATCATACATTTCTTCTTTCAGACCGTAGATTCTTGAAAAGTCCTCCTTTTTTCTGAACTGCCCCCCTTTGTTCCGGTAGTTAATAATTCTCCTGGCCAAAAACACTGGAAGCCCGAGTTTGACAAATTCCTGTTCAGAAGCTTTATTGGGATCAAAATCAAATAATACTGGTGTTTTATAAATTTTCCTATTGGCAGTGAAAACAGGTAAAATACTGTCAGCCTTTAATATCTCAATGCAGGTAGTTATAGGTTCGCTTTTGGGTTGAAAAGTATTATACAGGAAAGGGGAAAACAAAATAATTAAAAGTATAGCTGCAAGGACAATAAACCCATTAGATTCCCTTGTGGTAAATCCAAAGTAATGTCGCAGCCATACTTTTATGCGGTGCATCGGCTGAGAATTTGAAATAAGTTTTCAATAATTAAATTCAAAGCTCAGTACACAGTTATTATTGTTTATTTCAAAACCGACACTTGCCTTGCTAAAACAGCAATACCTTCATTGAATGTATGAGGTTTAAAACCAAGATCTTTAACTGCTTTGTCAATAATAAAACCAGTTTTGGGTGGTCTTTTTGCTGGTTGAGTGAATTTTTTAGAATCACTTTCCACAATGTATTGCTTGTCGAGATTAAAATATTCAGCGGTTTTTATAGCCATTTGATATGGAGATAAAAAGTCACTTCCGGAAATATTGTAAATGCCTGTTGCTTGTTTTTTGATTATTAAAAAACATCCCATTGCAAGGTCTTCGGCAAGAGTTGGTGTTCTCCACTGATCATTTACCACTTGTATTGTTTTTTTGTCTTCAAGGCTTTTTTTCACCCACAAAACTATGTTTGTACGGCTCATATCTTCAGCTATTCCATAAACCAGAACAGTTCTTGCAATAGCCCAATTAATTTTACTTTTCATCAGGATCCTTTCGGCTGCCAGCTTACTTGTACCATAATAACTTATGGGTTTAGGAATGGCTTCTTCATTGTATGGACCATTTTCACCATCAAATATAAAATCCGTCGAAACATGAAGTAAAAATGAATTATGCTTTTGACAAGCCTCGGCAATGTATTCAACAGCTCTTACATTTAACTGCCAGCACTCGTCTTTTTGAGTTTCACATTGGTCAACATTGGTCATCGCTGCTGAATTTATCACAAACTCAGGTTTGAATTTCTCCATTACCATTTCCACATCCGCTTTGTCTGTAATATCAAGCGGGTGATATGTATATCCCTGTTTATTACTTAAGCGATTTTCCCCTCTTGAAGTAGCAATAAGTTCATATTCAGGGTATAGTGCAACCAATTCTACAAGCTTCTGACCTAATAATCCGTTAGAACCTGTAAGAAGAATTTTTTTTGCCATTGTTTTAGTATTGAGTAATGCCAGCAGTACCTAAATAAATTTGTAACCGTAAAGTTTTGTGATTTTCTTCTTTTTCATAACCACACTTTTAACAGTCATCTTGATGTCGGTTAATGGTCTGTCGCGTCCGTCTTTAGGTTGAACAGCAATCTTTTCTACTACATCCATGCCAGAAATAACCTGGCCAAAAACTGTATAATTATTATCGAGAAAATGTGCGCCTTCATTGTTTTCTACAATATAAAACTGGCTGCCACTTGATTCCTTGGCAGGATTGACCTGATCTCCCATTCTGGCAGCCGCTACTGCCCCCTTAACATGCGTGTACTTAGAATTAAACTCAGCAGGAATAGTATAGCCTGGCCCTCCTCCGCCATCATTATTTGGGTCTTTATCTTTTGAATTAGGGTCACCACCTTGAATCATAAATCCATCAATTATGCGATGAAAGGTAGTGCTGTCATAAAACTTCTCATTGGTTAATTTGATAAAATTGGACTTGTGCTTGGGCGTCTCGTCAAATAATAAAAGTGAAAAATTGCCAAGCGAAGTTGAAACAGTTATGAGGTTATCTTTTTTAGATATTTTGGCTTTTTGACTGAAAGATTGAAATGCAATAGCAAAAGCAATAACAAAAAACAGTTTTTTCATTGTGATGAATTTAGGAGCATAAAAGTAAAAAATGATTAGATGGAAAACAGAATTTCATTGCTATTTCATTCTGCTTTTCTTTTCTAAATAATTAAGAAGTTTAACGATTCCAATAAGTGCAAGGGTAGTAAAAGCAAAAACAAAAATTACAACTTCAGGTGAATAAACGTTTCTCATATCTAAATTGATTCTCCCTTGTAAATATTTTCCACCCTTAATTTATCCAGGATAGTCTTAAATTCAGGCTGCATTTCGGCGTTCAAAGTTACAATTTTATTCTCCGTGAAATGTAAAAATGCTAATTTATTGGCATGCAGCAGCATTGTGTTTAGATTATACCTTTCCTCAAAAGCCTTGTTGTGCTTGCATTCGCCATGCACCTTATCACCAATTACATAGTGGCGAAGATGTGCCATGTGCCTTCGTATCTGATGCATACGCCCAGTTTCCGGGACGATTTTTCCAAGGGAATACCTGCTGTGAGGATATCGGCTTACTTCAAACGGAAGTTCAAAACATTCCAGTCTCTCGAAATTCGTAAACGCTTTTTGAAGGGTTCCATTTTCTTTGGCCAGGTCTTTGTCAACAAAACCTTTTTCTGGAAGAAAGCCACGAACTAAAACAGTATATTCCTTTTTTATTTCCTGTAAAGAAAAAGATTTCATAGCAGCGGCTGCGGCCTCTTTGTTAAAGGCAAAAAGCAAAACCCCTGATGTTTTTCTATCTAACCGATGACAGGGCGTTACCCACTTATCCAACTGTTCTTTGAGCAATTGAACAGCAAAAAATTCTTTTTCTTCAGAAATTTGGGTTCGATGTACGAGTAAATTATGAGGCTTGTTGATGGCCACATAATCTTCGTCCTGATAAATGATTTCCAGCAAAATTATTTCAAAGCCTAAATCTCGTACTTTTTAGGAGCCCAAAGAAATCCAAAAGCTTCTCCATCCTCTTTTTCCAGTTTCTTATGATGGATTTTATGCGCCCTGATCAACCTTTTCATATAATTGCTTTTGGCTACAAATTTGACATCCAACCTGCGGTGCACAATCACATCATGAAAAACAAAATAAAAAACACCATAGCAGGTTATCCCAAATCCAATCCATTTTAAGAAACCTAACTGATCGTAAATACAACCAATAACAATCAAAACTATGGCAGGCAAAGAAAAAACAATACTGAACAGGTCGTTTTTCTCAAGTTTATGATCATGCGGCTTGTGATGTGATTCATGCCATGACCATAAGAATCCATGCATAATGTATTTATGGGTAAACCATGCAACAAACTCCATAAACAGGAAACTGGTTAAAATAAGGAAAAGAGGTATCATTCTGATTTATCGTTTGAATAAAGGACCAATTTTCTCTTTTACAAATTAATAAGTTTTTCTCTTACCTGTTCCATCAACCACATAGGAGTTGAAGTAGCGCCACAAATGCCTATGGACTCACCAGAATGAAAGTCTTCAGTATGAATATCAGTTAAATCGGAGACAAATAAGGTTTGAGGATTGGTTTCTTTGCAAACATTAAAAAGTACTTTACCATTGGAAGATTTTTTACCTGAGACAAATACTATTTTATCGAATTTAGAAGCAAATATTCTTAAATCCTTATCTCTGTTTGATACCTGCCGGCAAATGGTATCATTTATATCTACTTGTGCACCGTTTTCTTCTAGTGTCTTTGCAATATGATAGAAACTATTGGTACTTTTTGTTGTCTGGCTGAAAAGGGAAATTTTACCGGGTAAATTTTGAAGGTCAATTTCTTCGAGTTTTTCAAAAACCAAAGCATTGTCATTCGTTTGGGCACTTAATCCTATGACTTCTGCATGGCCATGTTTACCATAAATAAATACAGGCTCATTTTTATCATAAGTGTTTTTGATCCTGTTTTGAAGTTTGAGTACGACCGGGCAGGAAGCATCAATAAGCTCAATATTATTTTCAAGTGCCCTTTTATATGTTGAGGCTGGTTCTCCGTGTGCCCTTATTAACAATTTGCAATCGTGAAGCTTATCAAATTCTTCATGATTGATGATAATCAGTCCCTTGTCTACCAGACGCCTGACTTCTTCATCGTTATGGACAATATCCCCTAAGCAATATAGCTTCCCCTCTTCTTCTAAAATATCTTCTGCCATTTCTATTGCGTACACAACCCCGAAGCAAAAACCGGAGTTTTGGTCAATAGTCACCTGTAGGTTAAGTGCAGTTTTCATGGTTTTTCTTTTTTAAACCATTCATAAGCACAAAGGTTTGATAAAAATAAAATTAAGGAATAAACATGGTCTTCTAATGGTATGGACCCTATTCTTATATTCAGGTTTTCATTATTATCGTAAATTATTACAGGACAAGATGTTAATACTGAATTTACGATCCAAAAAGGGATTAAATGAACTAAAAATGCCAACCAAAACTGACCCAGAATTTTATTTGGTAATAAAAGAAAACTAAAGCCCAATGTTAAAGAAGCAATGGAAAAATTAATTAAAGTATAAGTTCTTTCAATGTTGTTAATCGCAATTCCAATAGATAACATCAGAAAAAACAAGGTTACTGGTTTAGCAAGCTGCAGCATCCATTCCGGTCTGTAATACTGATTTAAACATTCGTAAATAAACAGGCATGCAAATGGAGTAAATAAAAAAAAGAAGTATTCTTCGACAGGCATCAGAAACAACCTGAAATCTAAAACATAGGCAGAATTAAATTCCCAGATTTTATTTAGTGTAAAGTAATAATCCCAGATAGTAAATAGTAAGCCTACAATTAAGATCCCCGGAAAAGTATACTTCCACTTTTTGTAAAACCTTAATTTCCTGTCAAATGAAAAAATCATGACAGGTAACAGGGTAAAAAGATTTAGTATCAGGTAAGTGAATTTCATCTATTCTGAAGGTAACGATTATTGCCTTTAAATAAAAACTGTAAAAAAATGATAAACAATTAAATCCAATAACTGTTTCAATCCCGTATGTCTGTCATAATATTTAAAAACACACAAAAAATTAATTTTATGAAAAAGTCCCTTTTAATTTTCTCTCTTGCAATTGGTTCATTTGTTGCAACAACTACTACCACTTTTGCTCAAAATGAAGTAATGGTTGGTGGAGAAAAAATGTATCCTAAAAAAGACATTGTTGACAATGCTGTTAACTCTAAAAACCACACAACGTTGGTTGCTGCTGTAAAAGCTGCAGGTTTAGTAGAAACTTTGAAAACCAAAGGCCCTTTTACAGTGTTTGCCCCTGTTAACGATGCTTTTGAAAACCTTCCTGAAGGAACTGTAGAAACGCTTTTAAAACCAGAGAATAAGGCTACTTTGACCAAAGTACTTACTTACCATGTCGTATCAGGTAAAATGGACTTCAATGCTATTTCCGCAAAAATTAAAGCGAGCAAAGGTAAAGCTGAATTGAAAACTGTTGCAGGTGGTACTTTAACTGCCAAAATGAACGGCGACCATAACA
>JANYCH010000277.1 GCA_025360395.1 Cytophagales bacterium
TCAACAAAAAAGCGGATGTTGAAAAACATTCAACTCCGCTTTTGTACTTTTTTTAGAATAAAATCAAAACTGATCTTATTTCTCGGATGTCAGTAATATGTAATATTAGATTTTATTCTTTTGAAGAGTCTTAATCCTAAGTACCGTTTTCTTGAAATTGAAATAGGCAAGCATTCTTTCTTTTTCCAACGCTCCTGAAGATCCCGATAACTATCGGGATAACGCGATTTCATCTAAGACCATAACTTAAATCATATAGCAAAAATTAAACTATTAAAAGCTATTCGCTATTACCCATTGTCCATTACCCCAAAATCGTACTTCATAAACGTAAATCGTAAATTTCTGAATAACTACCACATTCATTGGTGTTGTGTGATCCTTCACGTACATTTGTAAATGGAAAATTTTGTTGTTTCCGCCAGAAAATATAGGCCATCAGCATTTGAAACAGTTGTAGGACAAGGGCATATTACCACAACCCTTAAGAATGCAATAAAAAACAATCACCTGGCCCAGGCATTTTTATTTTGTGGTCCAAGGGGGGTTGGTAAGACTACATGCGCAAGGATCCTTGCCAAAACTATCAATTGTACAAACTTATCAGAAGACGCAGAAGCATGCGATAATTGTGAATCCTGTAAAAGCTTCAATACAGGTGCTTCTATGAATATCCATGAACTTGATGCTGCTTCGAACAATTCGGTTGATGATATCCGTAACCTGGTCGAGCAAGTCCGTTATGCACCACAATCAGGAAAATATAAGATTTATATAATAGATGAGGTTCACATGTTGTCAGCTTCAGCATTTAATGCTTTTCTGAAAACCCTCGAAGAACCTCCGTCCTATGCCATATTTATCCTTGCCACTACTGAAAAACACAAAATAATTCCTACTATTCTTTCAAGGTGCCAGATCTTTGATTTCAACAGGATCCAGGTAAAGGATATAACACATCATTTAGTAAAAATTGCTGAGAAGGAAAAAATAAAATATGAAGAGGAAGCATTACACCTGATTGCTCAAAAAGCGGATGGAGCGCTCCGGGATGCCTTGTCTATCTTCGATTTGATAGTGACTTACTCTCTTGGGAATGCCATTACTTATAAGGCTACTATTGAAAACCTTCATATCCTGGATTACGATTATTATTTCAAAATAACCGATGCTATCCTGACGGAAAATTCATCCAACCTTCTTTTATTGTTTGATGAAATCCTGGCCAAAGGATTTGATGGCCATAACTTTATTGTGGGTTTATGCGAACATTTCAGGAACCTGATGGTTTGCAAAGATGAAGCAACATTGAAATTATTAGAAGTATCAGATAGCGCAAAACAAAAGTACAAGGAACAATCTAAGGTAGCATCTACTTCTCTTTTACTTTCGGGCTTATCTATTGCAAACCAATGCGATGTTCAATATAAATCTTCAAAAAACACAAGGCTCCATATTGAATTGGCCCTTATGAAAATGGCTTACCTGATGCAGGCATTACAACTTGCCAGAAGTGTTGAAGAATTAAAAAAAAAAGTTGAATCCAATCCGGTAAATCCTGAAACACCCGCGGTAGCAGAAAAAAAAAATGAAATTAAGTTACCAGTAACAATTAAGTCAACGGCAAAACTACCTGATTTCAAAAGTGTTGCAGAAAACATAAGTAATCCGGTAGAAGAAAACAAAATAATTGTACAGGAGGAAGCCCAGACTTTCGTAGGTAATCTGGATCTCGATAACACGACCAGAATTTGGAATATCCTTGCCGAAATGAAAGATAAGCAGGGCAAGATAAATGAACACCTGATATTAAAAGACAGGGCGCTGAGAATAGAAGGTACCACTATATGTTTTTCTGTTGATAATGCTTTTCAGGCAGATTATCTTAACGTATTTAAAAACGAACTGATTGAATACCTCAGACAGGAAACTAATTGTCCTACACTAAATTTAGACTATAAGATTGAACGAAGAGAAGAGAATTCAATCAAGGCTTACACCCCTACCGAAAAATTCAATCACCTGATTCAAAAATACCCTGCCTTGATGGAATTTAAGCAGAAACTGGGGCTTGAGCTCGATTACTAAGCTTAATAGTAATGGGTAATAGCGGATAGCAAACTTATGGTTAGTATTCTTTAGCTGCCTTTAAGTTAATGTCGGCCTTGGAAAAAATGACGTTAAGAATTTCTTCAGGAGTGATGGCAAAAGAAAGACTGCTTGCCCGAGAGCCTGAGCACATGAGTTATTAAAATATTGCCTATTCGCAGGATTTCGTGTGTGGCAGAGAAATTTAGTCATTTATTCCACAGCCTTGACTTTTTGGTTATTTTTGGTTATGCAAAAAAGAACTCTGACGAATTGAACTATGGAATTTTTAGTGGAGCATTATTCATTTTAATCCACATTTTTATACATGAATAATGATTCAAAACCAATCGTAACTGTTATTTGTACTTGCTACAATCATGTAAATTTTGTGACAGATGCAATTAAGTCTGTACTAAACCAGACTTATAAAAATGTTCAACTCATTATTGTAGATAATGCTTCTACAGATAAAAGCGTTGAAACCATTAAACTGGTTATACAAAATCATCCCGAAATACTTTTTATTGAAAACAATTCAAACCTTGGAATTTGTAAGGCTTTCAACTATGCAGTCAAATTTGCAAATGGCAAGTACTTGATAGACCTGGCAGCAGATGACATTCTTTTACCAGATAGGATTGAATTACAGGTTAAGGCATTCGAAAAACTTGATGATTCATACGGGATGCTTTATTCTAATATTGAATTCATAAACGCAAGTGGAAAGATTATTGGAAATACATTATCCAAACAGGACTATCCTTCAGGAGATATTTTTAAAAACATATTAGAAGAATACATTATTCCCTCCCCATCTACCATTTTCAGAAAAGAGAGTTTTTTGAAGATAGGATCTTACAATGAAGAACTGGCATTTGAAGATTTTGACTTTTGGGTGAAGTGTTCGTTTTTTTTAAAAATCCAATTCATACCAGCAATCACTACTCAAAAAAGAATTTTAAACCACTCACTCTCCACGGAATTTTATTCTTATAATTCTGACAAAATGTTGAGATCTACCCTTTCCAGTTATGTATGGGCTAATACCAGGCTACGAAATAAAAAGGAACTTGAAAGCTTTCATAAAGGATTGTCCTATTACTTCCGGCAATGTGTACTATATGGACATGTTATCCTTGCCAAAGAATATTTGGTATTGATGGTTGAGCCAAAAGGGATTAAAACATATCTGGCTATGTTAGTTTTTAAATCCAGGATCAACATTTCTCCATTTTTTCGCCTTAAAAGATTATAAACATAAAAAAAGTGCTGATGTTAAAAACATCAACACTTTTAAGTTTATTAAGAATGTAGGTTACCTAATAATAGTAAGTGAACCTGGTATATT
>JANYCH010000288.1 GCA_025360395.1 Cytophagales bacterium
GAAAAAGAGGAAGGAAAGAGCTTTGTTCTTGTTTCACTCGCTTACTCTCTTATTTTAAATTATAAAAAGGTTTTAATTATAGATACGAATTTTAAACACAACACACTTTCGCACCTTTTCAAAGGAAATGTTGCTGTAGAAGATTATTTCTATCAGCCTGAGAGAAAGTTATTAGGAACTTCAAATGAGTCAGCTCAATCTTTAAGCATCGATATTCCTGGTCCAAAAATGGAAACTACTTCAGAAGATGTTCTACAAAGAACACATATAGACGGACTTGATATAATCAGTTGTAAAGGAAATGATCTTTCTCCTTCGGAAATTTTTCATGGAAGGAGGTTTGAAGAATTATTGGTTAATCTAAGACCAAGATATGATTATATATTTTTGGAAGGACCAAGCCTTAACCAATATTCTGATACTAAAGAACTCGCTGTATATTGCGATAAGGTTGTTGGGGTATTTGCCTCAGACAAATCAATAAAACAGCTAGATAAAGTTTCTATAAAATACTTAAAATCAATAGGCAACAAGTATTTCGGAAGCATCCTGAATAAGGTTGACCTTGAAGATCTTTTAGTGTAATTTTTTGAACTTGAACGAAAACAGAAAGTACTGGCTTAATTCCGGGTTGTTAACCATGGCGGAGCGATTTTCTTCGCTGATCCTTGGTTTTGGTTCCTTTTTTATCCTTGTAAGGACAGTCAATAAAGATGAATTTGGTATTTGGTCACTTTTTTTATCAGTTACTACACTTATAGAACTTGCCCGTAATGGACTGATCCAAAATGCCCTGATTAAACATCTTACAACATCAGGGCCAGAGCTCAAAAAAGAAATTATTACTGCTTCGCTTGCACTGAATGTTATATTAACAGTAATAAGTGCAGCCTTACTTTATATACTTGCCCCTCTCCTTGCAGATTACTGGCATTCACCGATATTGCTGCCTATGTACCGGTTTTACATTATTACGACTATAGTTCTTATATTTTTTTCCCAGTTCAATTTTATACAACAGGCAAACCTGGATTTTAAGGGTATATTCTTTAGCAACCTGGTAAGGCAATCAGGTTTCTTCTTATATATTCTTTACAAATTCCTGACAAAACAAACACCAGACATGGTCCAGATGGTAAATGTCCAGTCTATATGCGCAATAGCCGGAGCACTTCTATCTATAATATTTGTTCAAAAATACATTGAAATGAGCCGGACCATAAATTGGCACTGGGTTACAAAATTATTTCATTACGGGAAATTTGTTTTCGGTACCAATATCAGCTCTGTTTTTTTTAAAACTGCGGATCAAATGATATTGGGAAATTTAAGAAGTACCGTAGAAGTAGGGTCGTATAATGCAGCTGCCAGGATTTCCAATCTATTTGAAGTACCGGTAACATCAATCGCCACTATCGTTTTTCCCCAAAGCTCCAAACGAATACATGAAGAAGGGCCTTCAGCTGCCAAGCAACTATATGAAAAATCTGTAGCTGTAATGCTTTCAATCATTTTGCCCGGGGTCATTTTTGTTTGTATTTTTCCGAAACTGGTTTTATTTGTCCTTACCGGGAAAGATTATACTGATATAGCATTTGTATTGCAATTGGTAGTAATCCAGAATCTGTTTTTGCCTTTTTTACGCCAATTTGGAACAATACTCGATTCGGTGGGCAAACCGCACGTTAATTTCTATTTTATCATTGCAAATGCAATTTTAAATATTGGTGTCAACTATTTTATGATCAGCAAATTCGGACTTGAAGGTGCGGCCCTGGGCTCATTAATCGTGTATATTTTTTGCACTTCTTTTGTTTGTCTTTACATGGTCAGGAATTATAATATCAGCATCAAAAGGACCTTGTTAAATACTTTTGCTTTTTATCCGGAAATATTCAAAATGTTGAAAAACAAAATTTCATAGGCATGGAAGGTGGGGATAAAGTAAAATATTATATCGCGTTGACCTTTTTAGGTCTCACCCTATTTGCCGTTTTTGCTAAAGTAGTATTTTAATGCAGGAACTGGCAAAGCAAAATAGCGAAATAGCAAAGGCAGATGGCAAACCATTTGTATGGAAAGAAAGTAACTATAAAAAGCCAACTTATTTAAAATACAAATTCATTTTTTACATTTTAATTGGATTGTTAAGTGTTGCTACTGCATTTGGGGCAGCAGATACTGGTTTTAAGCTACCTTTTCTATTTATTATAGCTGCCATTGCAATTCCATTGCTGGTGTATAGCACTGCCAATATTTATTTTGGAGTTTACCTCACCTTTGTTGTCTCATTTTTCATTTTAGGCATCCTAAGGTTTATTGACCTGCCCTTGGGGTTGCTAATGGATTTCTTAATACTCTATTATTTCCTGGCCATGATCGTTCATATTGGACGCAACAACTGGACTTTTGCCAAAAACGGAGTAAGTACAATGGTTGTTATATGGATTATTTATAACCTTGCACAGGTGGCCAATCCAGTGGCAACCTCCAGATTGGCCTGGGTATTTACAATTAGGGGTATGGCAGGTGCATTTGTTTTTTTCTTTATATGCCTCTATGCTTTTCAAACATTTAAGATTGTTGACACCTTTATAAGCTTATGGATATTTTTGGCATTTCTTCTCGGTTTGTATGGTCTATATCAGGAATTTCATGGACTTTCACCTTTTGAAATAAATTGGATAAAAGCAGATGAAGAACGCTATAAACTTTACTATAACTGGGGACGTTACAGGAAATTTTCCTTTTTCAGTGACCCAACTACTTTTGGAATGACGGCGGCTTATACAGCCCTTTTGTGTTTTATTTTATGCATCGGCCCTATCAAACCACTAAAAAGAGTTTATTATTTGATAGTAGCCGCAACAATGGGATTATCTATGGTATTTTCCGGAACAAGGACGGCTTATGTACTTATACCCATTGGTATGGTTTTTCTTACCGTTCTCACATTAAAACCAGGCTTTATTTTTGTTTCTGTATTGTTTTTCACAGCTGGGGCAGGGGTGATTCTTTCTCCTATCAAAAGTTTAGGCCCTTTGGATGCCAATGCCCTTGAAAGGTTAAGGTCTGCATTTATGCCTGAAAATGACCCTTCCTTTCAAGTACGGATGAAAAACCAGGCGTTTATAAAACCCTATATCCAATCGCACCCTATTGGGGCAGGACTTGGAACTGTCGGAGACTGGGGAGAAAGGTTTTCACCAGGCTCGCAACTTGCTGGTTTCCCTCCTGACAGTGGTTTTGTTAAAATAGCTGTTGAACTAGGGTGGGTTGGAATGATTATTTACTGTGCTTTGCTGTTTATATTATTTAAAATAGCAATTAAAAATTACCATATTATGAAAGACCCAAAGCTAAAAACTTTGCAGGCAGCTTTGCTAAGCGTTATATTTTGTCTTATTATCGCAAATTATGCGCAGGAAGCATTAACTATGTATCCTACTTCTATCATATTTTACGCCTCAATGGCTATTGTTATTGTAATGCCTAAGTTAGAGAACCATGAAACAGAAAATATTCCTAATTCTTATTAGTACAACTATGTCATTATCTTCTCTTGCTCAAACGCAGGATGATACGACCCGCTTTGTAACAGACAAAATGTTTGAACTTGCCTGGGAGAATTATCCACAAAACAGGATAAAGGAACAACAATCTGCTGTTGCTTCATATGACGTAAAACTAGCCCGATGGTCCTGGACAAAAGACCTTGCTGCTCAGTTCAACTTAAACGAAGCTAATATAAATCCGGATGCAACAGGCGGATTAAATATCTTTTATCCAAAATATCAGGTTGGATTAAGAATTAATCTTGGGACTTTTGTTTTAACTCCACTAGAAGTAAAAAAGTCAAAACAGGAATATGCAGTATCAAAATCAGAAGTTGATTTACAACGCGTATTAATAAGAAATGAAGTGGCAAAAAGAGTATATGCTTATAAACTTGCCAAATATGTTTTGAAAATCAGGACCCAGGGTGTTGAAGAAAGTAGTACTTCTCAGAATATTATCAAACAAAAATTCCAGAAAAATGAAATTGCTTTTGAACAGTACAATACAGCTGCATTAAGCCATTTGTCACTTCTTGAAAGCAGATTTGAAGCTGAAACTAATTATTATACAACTAAGAATGACCTTGAAACCCTGATAGGGGTCAGGTTGGAAACCTTAAAGCTTCCATCAAGTTTTTAGTAAAGAACAGTGGAAGGGATTACAAACCTCTTCCACTTAAAATATCAATCATTCTGATAAGGTCCTTATTTACAGGTTTTTTCTTGGTAATAGTATCTTCAAAG
>JANYCH010000291.1 GCA_025360395.1 Cytophagales bacterium
TTTTGAAGAAGGCCAAAGGGAAGGTTGGCCTTGCCTCTCGCCTTTTGCCTCCTGGACGTCCAAATCGCCATCCTGCGGTCACCCATTGGGCCGTTCCACATTACGGTTTTGGAGTTTTCTATTACTTTAGAAAATTCCTCAATAGCTTTAGGACCAATATCTAAACCTTCCCAACCATCAGGTATCTCTCCTTTGGCTGCAACTTTCTTATTAGCATCGTTTTTGAAATCATCCGCAATCATGCTGTCGGCTGGGAAGTATAATTTGATTCCTTTTTGCTCAGCTTTTTTGATGATTTCCAAAGCAAGGTCAAGCTTGTCTTTTTCACAGATTGATTTTCCGATATTTCCGCCATTTGCTTTCACAAATGTGTAGCTCATTCCGCCACCAATGATCAGATTGTCAACTTTATCAAGCAATCTTTCCATAACCTGGATTTTATCAGAAATTTTTGCGCCTCCCATGATAGCAGTAAAAGGACGGTCTGGATTTCCCAATACTTTCTCAGCATTGTCCAACTCGTCTTGCATTACTTTTCCGCAAACTTTGTCTTTAAAAAATTGTCCCATTACAGCAGTAGAAGCATGGGCACGGTGTGCAGTACCAAATGCATCGTTTACCCAAACATCGCCATATCTGGCTAGTTTTTTTGCGAATTCAACATCCCCTTTTTCTTCCTCTTTGTAAAAGCGAAGATTCTCAAGCAATAAAATTTCCCCTGGTTTAAGTGCAGCAGCCATGCTGACAGCTTCATCTCCAATACAATCCGGGGCAAACTTTACTTGCACCTTAAAAACTTCGCTTAACCTTTTTACTAGGTGTTTAAGAGAATATTTATCTTCAGGTCCCCCTTTAGGCCTTCCCAAATGCGACATTAATACTGCGCTTCCTCCATCTTTCAAAATTTTGGTAATTGTAGGAATTGTGGCTTTTATCCTTGTTTCGTCAGTGATCTCAAATTTATCATTGAGCGGTACATTAAAATCAACACGGATAACGGCTTTTTTGCCGGCAAAGTTGAAAGAGGAAATGGTTTTCATTATAATCTATCTAAAATGTTGTTTCGAAATTGAAAGATACAAGTTTATTGTTTTTTAGCTGAAAACGAAAGACAATCTCTTTAGAATCTCAAACAGTTTTATTTTACCTTCTGAATGTTGATATTTTTATTTTAATTTGTACAAAAGAAACTTCAATTTTATTTTTTCTGTTCACAATCTGAAATATCGTTTCGAGTATTCCAAAAATAAAAAATGCCTTTAAATCTCCCTTAATTAATGTACCGTTCCTATTCCAGTTTTAACCATTTATCAAGTAAACTCAGTTATTCTGTATTTGGAAGGGGCGAGAAAATATTACTTGTATTCCATGGTTACGGACATACACACAAGAATATGAAGGCAATTGAGGAAACTTTAAGTGAAGAATATAAAATTTACAGTTTCGACCTTTTTTTTCACGGCTTTAGTGAATGGAATTTTGATGATAGCCCGTTGACGAAAGAACACTGGTTTTCATTAATGAATGCTTTTTTGTCAGGCAATAATATTGACAAATTCTCTGTGATGGGTTTTAGCCTGGGAGGTAAAGTGGCACTGAGTACAGTAGAGATTATGCCGGAGAAGATCGAAAAGCTTTTTTTAATTGCCCCTGATGGTTTGGAATACAACTTTTGGTATGATTTAGCAACTTCAAAGATGCTCAAACGCATTTTTAAAATGACCATTATAAAACCATTGATATTTGAAACTGCCATCAAAATATTAAACAAACTCAGACTAATGGATAAGAGTACTTTGCGGTTTTCTTCAACACAAATGAACAGCAAAGAGAAGAGGCGTAGGGTGTATTTCTCCTGGACAGTTTACAAAGGACTCACTCCTGATATTGAAAAAGTAACGGAATGTTTAAACAAAAATAATAACCAGGTGACTGTATATCTTGGCAAATTTGATCGGATTATCAAACCTGAAACGGTTTTGGCTTTCACTTCCAAACTAAAGAATTGTAAAGTCCATCAGTTAAATTCTGGTCATAACAATTTACTGGATGAAGTTTCAAATGTTCTTTATAAAGAACTGTCCAGGATTTAAACCTTCCTAAACTAATTAAGGGTTAAAAGAACTATTGTTTAATTTGCATGCGTTAAGAGCAAATGAAACATACAATTAAGATCCTGATATTGTTTTTTTTACTGGCGTGTATTATTTCTCATGCCCAGGATTCTTCAAAAACTTTTTTTTCAAATTCCAGGTCAATCACTTACAGCCTTCATTATGGCTTTATCAATGCCGGCACATTGGAATGTCGCTCTGATACCAATATGCATTTGGTAGAGGGTTACAAATGTTATAAAATGGATGTTTTAGGCCAGACCAGCGGAGCAGCAGCATCTTTTGCTAAAATTCATGATAAATGGATAACCTATATTGACCGCAAAACTGGATTGCCAATAAAATTTATACGCGAGTTGCAGGAAAATAAATATGTAAAGGAAGAACTTACAGAATTTGACAGGCAAAATAATATCGCTTTGGTTTCAACCAAAACCAATGATGACGAGTATAGTGTGACATCGCATGTAATTTCTTCAAAAGCACATGACATGGTTAGTGCGTACCTTGCCCTAAATGCCGCGCCGCTTGATACTATGAAAACAAATCAAACATTGCAATTTGATGTCTTCCTTGAAGATTCTACCTATACATTTCAGATCAAATTTCTGGGTAAGGAATCTATAAATACCGCTTATGGAAAAAAGGACGCTTACAAACTTTCTCCCGTAATGCCAGAAAACTCAGTTTTCAGCAAAGAAGAAGATATTGTATGCTGGATCAGTGCCGATAAGGATAAAATTCCACTTAAAGTTCGGGCCAAAATTGCCATTGGTTCTATTGAAATGGAATTGGATAGGTATTCGGGGTATTAAATATTTGTAGCAAATGAACTTAAACAATAGATTTCTATTGTAAAACTATTTTTTTACGTAAAATTTCCTGCTTGGTATTAATTATCACAAGATAAATTCCTCTGGATAAAGAAGTTAGATCGAATTCTTTTTGACCAGGTATAAAAAGGCTATTTTCATAAATATTCTGACCTTTCGAATTTATTATTTGTATATCTGCCTTAGTTTCTAAGTTTGATTTAGAATCAAATTTTAATATACAACGTTCTGTAATCGGGTTAGGAAATAATTCAATATTTGTTGAGCTATTTTGTAATGTTGCTGTTGGAACTTCACAAAAATAAGTCCATTTGTTTAAATACAGGTTTGATAACATTCTTGAATATTGACCATTCGTAAAAGAGTTAATACAGCTTCTTTTACTTGAATTGTAATAAGACATCAAATTATTCGTAAGCGGGTGATATTCCAAGCCTAGGGAGTCTTGAGTGATATTTTTGTAAGAACAAGAACTGTCCAGTCTGTAAAAACTAATAGGTAAATACGGGTCGGCAGGCGTATCACATACCAGGTCACCAGCATTTATGCAATTAGATCCATTTACTAATTCACTTCCAAATGAAAGTTCGAATGTGTGATAAAGGTTAAAATAATGACCCATTTCATGTGTCAAAGTATTAGTAATGCACTGTGGTGAAACAAATATTCTGTTTTTTTTATAACCTAGGTAAGCATATCCGCAAGCTTTCATTTTAAGGGTGTCTGAAAAATAGATATTTATAGCGTTTGGCACATCAATATTTTTAAGAAGAGAATCCTCTTCTTGCCGGCTCCAAAATGCAGCATATGTAGTATCTGTAATTACAGTATTTATATTTCCACATAATTGAAATGAAAAGTTTACAGGGGCAAAATGGTTGTTTAGCGAATCTATTCTTCTAATTATCCTTTTTAAAGGGATGCTGTCGCTTTTTGATTTTAAGATATAATGAATTTTGATGGGAAAAAATCGTTAGATCAAGATTTCAATTCAAATTATTCTAATTCACAAACTTCTTCAGTTCAAGGAATTCTAAAAAAGGCAGATTCAAAAAGATCATTCGGAAGAAAAGTAAGTTTCGGAGCAGAAAAGGAAAAAGAATTCAGAGGGACCGGACATGAAGGACATGGCCGCGCGCAATTGTTTCGAACTC
>JANYCH010000331.1 GCA_025360395.1 Cytophagales bacterium
TTCTTTTACATCTGGTGTTAAAGTTGCTGCATAAGCAAGTTCTTCATCAGATAAGGTATCGTTTTTAACTGAACCTTCAGAAATACCTTTAGATAAAAGGGCAATTTCAGCATCAGATTTCTTTTTCTTAACCGATAAAATCTCTGTTTTTGAAGTTCTTAATTTAGGATAAATCTCTTTTAAGACAATTTTATATGATTTCAGTTTTTGCAATTGTTTTTCTTTAGCCCTGAAATCTCCCTCACCACCGTCAACGATAGACTTAATTTCTGCTTTCTGATCATCAGACAACGTTTTGTTAGTGTCTAACATGGCTTTAAAATCGTCCCACTCCTGAACTTTAGCTTTCAGAACAAAATTGATTGAATCTACAGCTCCTTTGGTGTTGTATTTCAACATATTCTCTCTGTAATATTTTTCTACCACCTTAGCACGCGCTTCAGATAACTTGGAGTTAACAGTTTCTGCGCCTTCAGGAGAGTGGGAACCAACAACAGATACTGTTCTTGTTACACTTTTATTAGCAAGGAATTGCATAAAATATTTTCCTGTTGAACCTTTTGTGTCATTAGTTCTCAATTTTGCTTTTCCCTTATCGAAATAATATGAAAGGTTCACCGGCTCAAGTTCCTCCTTGCCATTGTAACCATGTGCTGCATACGAAACGAAGTAAAAATCCTTAACCAGTTTAGAAGTCGTGATCAAACCTTTTGCAATTGGCAATTCAGGTGAATTTTTAGACTTTCCGTTCATTGTTGAAGCAATGCCCATTACATACAAGTCGCCTGGGGTTAGATTTGGCTGATAAGGGAAGCTGAAAGCTTTAGACATGGCAGGCTGTTCAGTTTTAGCTTTCAGGTAGTCTTCAGATTTAAACTGAAGGTCGCCCAATGCAAGCTTATTAGATTCACCTGCTTTGTAAAAGGTATTTACAGTATAAACCTTGTTCTTCTTAAGCATTTTAGCAGGAAGGGCAGCAGATATATTGAATTTAACAGAATCGCCATGCACTTCAAGCGGATTTGGAGTAACAGTTAACTTCTGATCTTTAGACATTTTTATCATCTGACTCAGTGCACATCCGGTTAGGATTGAGGCTGATAGGATTAAAAATACAAAATTGCGAAATGTAAGTTTCATAGTGTTTTTGTTTAAACAATGTTGCGAAAGTATTTATTAACTTCTAGGAATACAAATATTATCCTTTAGATTGTTCTGGAATTGTGGCATAGTATTTATATTTTTGTACAAATATAAAGATTAGGCAAAATGAAAAGACTGCAAAATCTACTGGAATATTCTGTATTTGGTGTTTGCACCGACCTGAGTAAAAAACTGGGCATAGCAAACAGCAGTGTGAGGAAATATTTCATTTATCTATCATTTTTTACTTTTGGCTCACCCATTATTGTATATCTGATAATGGCTTTCTGGATAGATATCTGGAAACATTTCCGCAGGAGCAGAAGTGCAGTATGGGATTTTTAACCGTCCTTTTTGTTGATAACCAATTTAATACTCAAATAATCTAATTATGACTATTCGCTTTCAGCGATTTGCTGCTGTCACTATATTTTGCCTTATTTCAATCTGTTCAATTGCAGGAGACAAATACAAAGAGGAAAAAAAATCTCACAATGGCTATACCTACACAACGGTAACGAACGATCCTTTAAAAGCCAGGATATATACATTAAAAAACGGACTGAAAGTATATCTGACTGTTTATAAAAATGAACCTAGGATCCAAACATATATAGCTGTAAAAGCAGGAAGCAAGAATGATCCTGCTTCCGCACAGGGCCTTGCGCATTATCTTGAACATATTTTATTCAAAGGCACTTCTAAAATGGGCACCCAGAACTGGACTGAAGAAAAAATACAGCTGGAAAAAATAGAAAAACTCTATGAAGTTTACCGTGCGACAAAAGATACAGCTGCAAGAAGCCGTATATACCATGCAATTGATTCAGTTTCAAATAAAGCTGCATCTTATGCCATTGCCAATGAATATGACAAAGCCTTATCTTCAATAGGAGCCTCTGGTACTAATGCTTACACATGGGTAGAACAAACCGTGTATGTAAATGAAATCCCATCGAATAATCTTGAGAAATGGGCCATTATTGAAAGCAATCGTTTTAAGGAAGTTGTTCCAAGATTGTTCCACACAGAACTGGAAGCAGTTTACGAAGAAAAAAACCGTTCTCTGGACAATGACAATTCAAAAACCTGGGAAGAATTATTTGCCGGCTTATTTCGCAAACATACTTATGGTACCCAAACCACTATTGGAACAGTAGAACACCTTAAAAACCCAAGTATCACTGAGATTAAGAAATATTTCGATGCATATTATGTTCCTAATAATATAGCTATATGCCTTAGTGGTGATTTGAACCCTGAAGAAACCATAAGTCTTATTGATCGTTATTTTGGAAGCTGGAAGCCTAAACCTGTTCCGGTTTTCAATGTTCCGGTAGAAGAACCTATTACCAAACCACTTTTCAAAAACATAACTGGCCCAACTGCAGAGAAACTCACTATTGCATACCGTTTCTCAGGAGCAAAATCATCTGAATCGCTGACCATGGAATTGTTAAGCCAGGTCCTTTCTAACAGTCAGGCTGGTCTTATAGACCTAAACCTTAACCAATCACAAAAAATACTTGGAGGAAGTGCATATCCTCTTAGAATGAAGGATTACTCAGCCTTGTTTTTATCAGGGAGCCCAAGGGATGGACAATCTCTAGATGATGTAAGAAAATTGCTGATTTCACAGATAGATTCGTTAAAACAAGGCAAGTTTGACGACTATTTAATAAAGGCAATTGTAAACGACCGGAAAAAAGATGAAATGAAATCTTTTGAGAAAAATTCCAACAGGGCAGATGCATTTGTATCTGCATTTGTATTGGGAATGTCGTGGAAAGATTATATATCTGAACTCGACAGGCAGGCATTGATATCGAAACAACAAGTAATAGATTTTGCAAATAAATACCTGAACGATAATTATCTGGCTGTTTACAAAAGAACGGGGACTGATACAACCGTTAGAAAAATTATCAAGCCTCAAATTACAGCTGTTTTGGTAAACAGGGATTCATCTTCTGCTTTTTATAAGGAAATGATGAAAGAGCCATCCGGAATTATAAAGCCGGTATTTACAGATTACAAAAAGGAAATCCAAACTTTAAGTCTAAAGAACAGTACCCCGGTTTATTACAAACAAAACACAGAAAATGGTTTATTTGAATTGTATTACCTGCTGGATATGGGGACAGACAACAATGTGAAACTAAGCCTGGCAGTAGAATACCTTAAATTTTTGGGTACAAAGAGGTTGACTGCCGAACAACTGAAAAAGGAATTTTTCAGACTTGGCTGTAATTATGTTGTTTTTGTTTCGAACGACAAAGTGTATGTAGCACTCAACGGTTTACAGGAGAATTTCGACAAGGCACTAAGCTTATTCGAAGAGCTACTTTCAGCCCCCAAGCCGGACGATAAAGCTTTAAAGGATTTGATAGATGGAATTCTAAAACAACGGGCAAACAATAAATTAAACAAAGGCATTATCTTACAACAGGCTTTAGCCAACTATGCAAAATATGGCCCAACATCACCTTTTACTAATATTTTATCTGCATCTGAATTAAAATCCATAAAGGCAGAAGAACTTACTTCCCTGATAAATTCATTGACTTCCTATCAGCACAGGATCTTATATTACGGACCTGCAAGTTCTGTTGAATTGACAACTTCATTGGATAACATTCATAAATCTCTGGCAAATCTGAAGCCAGTTCCGGCAAAAGCCCCATTTAAAGAAAGGCCAATCGATACGACCAAAATTTATTGGGTGAATTACGACATGGTGCAGGCCGAGATGTTATTTATCTCTAAGTCTTTGCCTTATGACAAAACGTTTGTACCTGATGTTACATTATTCAATGAATACTTTGGAGGGAGCATGAGCTCAATAGTTTTCCAGGAAATCAGGGAATCGAAAGCCCTTGCTTATTCTGTCAAGTCCAGGTTTGCATTGGCGAGTGAGAAAGAAAAACCAAATTACATCATTTCTTATATTGGCACACAGGCAGATAAGCTGCCCGAAGCGATGGAGGCAATGGAAAATTTATTGGATGTGATGCCTAAATCTTCTGCTTCATTTGATCAGGCCAAAGAGTCGATCATGAAATCACTAGAAACCGACAGAATTACCAAGGCAGATGTGCTAATGAGTTTCGAAGCTGCCAAAAAACTTGGAATTGATTATGACATCAGGAAAGACATTTATGAAAAGTTACCGGGCATGAACTTGGATAACGTTTATGATTTCCACCAGAAATATATATCAAAAAAACCTCAGGCCATTGCCTTGATTGCTTCCAGGGATAAAATTGACCTTAAAGCTTTGTCTAAATATGGCAAGGTTCAAGAATTGACTTTAGAGGATATTTTTGGTTATTAAGTTGCGGCATAGTTGTTTGGCACATATATTATATTTTAAATTTATTATGAAAAAATCCATTTTAATACCTTTTATCATTTTTGGCAATTTTTGTTTTGGCCAATTCACAGTTCCTGCACTACCCTATTCATATGAGGCCCTTGAACCTAATTTTGATAAGGAAACTATGCAAATACATCATGACAAACACCATGATGCTTACGTAACACAACTGAACAAACAGGTAGATGCAAATCCTGCTTTGAAAAACAAAAATGTTGAGGACATTTGTAAAAATGTATCGAAATATAATACTCAGACCAGAAACAACGCTGGAGGACATTACAACCATTCTCTTTTCTGGACAATATTGAGCCCAACCAGCACCTTGCCATCAGGGATGTTAATGGAAGAAATAAACAAAACTTTCGGATCATTCGACAGTTTCAAAACACAATTCAGCGATTCTGCAAAAACAAGGTTTGGTTCTGGCTGGGCATGGCTTATCATAGATGGAAAAGGAAAACTTAAAATATCTTCAACTCCTAACCAGGACAATCCTTTAATGGATGTTGTAGCTGTAAAAGGCACTCCTGTATTAGGACTGGATGTTTGGGAACACGCTTACTATTTAAAATACCAAAACAAAAGAGTAGATTACATCTCCGCTTTCTGGAATGTTGTAAACTGGGATGAGGTGAACAGAAGATATAAAGAAGCAAAAAAATAGTTTTCTGATAAAATATGCTTACTGATCCCTTCATTAATTATTGAAAATGAAGGGATTCTTTTTTATTCCTATTCTTGTTTTTAACTGCCTGATTGGTAATGGCCAGAATGCAGATATTAACTTACTAAGAGAAATTAATGTAGGAAGGAACAAAAACCTGGATGGAAGTTTTGAGTTTTTATCCAATACAACTTTTTATGTTGTGGTTGGAACACCGGTAATTATAACTGCAACAGGATTAATTTTAAAGGATAAACAAACAATTAAAAAGGGTTTACTTACTAGCTCATCCATTGTTGTAAATGAGTTATTGACACTTTCTTTAAAATATTCAATCAAAAGAACCCGGCCTTACAAAGCATATCCTGACATTGACAATCAGGCTGATGAAAGTGATGCTTCATTTCCTTCAGGGCACACTTCTAATTCTTTTGCTTTGGCAACCTCGCTTTCTATGGATTTTCCAAAATGGTATGTAATTGCTCCTTCTTATTTGTGGGCTGGTTCAGTGGGCTATTCGAGAATGCATTTGGGTGTACACTATCCTACTGATGTTTTGGCTGGTGCCCTTATTGGCACTGGGTCAGCAATTCTTTGCAGTGTTGTAAATAAGAGATTTTTAAACAGGGTTAAAAAGAGGGATCTTTCAATTGATTAGCAATTCAAGATGATTCTGCTATACTATCCAATTTTTCACTAAGAAAGCACAACTTATTATATGTAATTCAAACGGTTATGATAAATTTGGTTAAACTTGAAACGGTAAATGATCGGTACTTGCTTGTGATATTGCGAAGTTTATGAAATAACATGACAACCTTAAAATTCATAAAAGTATTTTTAAATTAAGCATTAAGTTTATACAATGCCTTTATTTAACCTATTATGCTTCCAAAAGCTATAAAAAGTATTTGCATTAGTTTGATGTTATTCATAAGTTTTGCTGCCTTTTCACAAAAAGAT
>JANYCH010000358.1 GCA_025360395.1 Cytophagales bacterium
CCAAGGTCAATGGCAATGTCACTGGTGAAGAAATCGAAGAATCCCATGTATACTATGTAAGTTGTGGCGAATTAAACAATAATTTCGATGAATATTACTACTTATTTAAACTGATTTTAACTTTTAAGGTAAAAGAATAGAACTATCACCATAACTTAAAAATCTGAAATCGTTTCGAAGGGCATAATCATATACTTTTTTCCAGTTTTTACCCAAAAATGCTGCCACCAATAATATCAGGGTGCTCTCTGGCTGATGAAAATTAGTTACCAATCCTTTACAAATTCTAAATTGATAACCCGGTATAATCATAATGCTTGTTTTTACGGTAATTTTCTTTTTTTCGTTTTGCTTCATCCATAATAAAAGTGAAGAAATACTTTCTTTCGCAGGTTTTTTTTTCTCTGAAAATCCATCCCACTGATTAATAATCATTGAAAAATCACCTTTTGAGACTTTGTCGCCTAAAATACAAAGACTTTCAAGGGTTCTTAATGAAGTTGTTCCGACAGGTATAACATATTCATTATGGAGTAATTTTGTTAAAAAATGCACATCGGTTTCGAAATTTTCTTCATGCATTTTATGCTGTGAAATTGTATTGGATTTTATTGGTTTAAATGTACCAGCCCCGACATGAAGGGTAATGTAAGAAATATCAATGCCTTTAATTTTTATTTCGTTTAATATTGCCTCAGTAAAATGTAAGCCTGCAGTTGGCGCAGCGACTGAACCCGGGCTCCTGGCATAAACAGTTTGATATCTGATGCTATCTTCTGAATCAGCCAATCTATTCATGTAAGGAGGTAAAGGAATGCTTCCTGCCAATTCAAGAACTTCCAGAAAAGTAAATTCACCAGTCCACGAAAAGTTTATGATATTGTCTTCACCGTTTTTTTCAACAAGGTTTGCTGAAAGAACTGTTTTGGTTAAGTCTGTGGTTAAAATTTGACCTTTTTTCCATCTTTTTAGATTTCCTACTATACATTTCCATACTTCATTATTTACCTTCATCTCTGTTTTTTCTTTGTTAAAAAGATATAGGCATAATATTTCCACTAAGGCTCCACTTGTAGTTTTGAAAAAAAGCCTGGCAGGAATAACCTTGGAATCATTGAAAACAAGAAGGGCTTTTTCCGGCAAATAGTTTTTAACATTGTAAAAAAAGTCCTGACTAACTATCTCATTTGTGTAAATCAGAAGTTTACTCTTTTCACGCTTATCTAAAGGCCTGTCAGGTATTTTGTTATCAGGCAAATAGTATCTATATTCATGTAGGTCTATTTCAGGATGTTCCATTAAATTAAAAGGATCAAATTTGCAATGAAGTTTGACAATTAATCAGCCAAAATTTGTCAAAAATAATGATTAGGAATTGAAACCAATTATTTATTAACTTTGTATAGTATTCTTCAAGAATTATAGAACCTGATGGTTATCACAAATAAATTGTTAAACTTAATTTTGAAAAGGCATCGCTCCAGGCGCCTTTCAATCGGCCACTTAAGGCCGTAGAGAGAATTCATTTTGCTCTCATTCAATTAACACATTTATTTAACAATTTTCACATTACGGTCTTGGAAAAAACTAAAGGTTTTACTGTTTCTGTTGCGTCCGAAGCACATTTACCATTTGCAGAACAGATTTGTAAAGAAATAGAAGAAAGCGCAAAAGCCAGGGGAACTGGTATTGCAAAGCGTAATCCTGAATATATCAAGCAAAAAATGCGTGAAGGAAAAGCGGTGATCGCTTTAACTGAAGATGCTGAACTTGCTGGATTTTGCTACGTTGAAAGCTGGGGACATGATAAATTTGTTGCCAACTCTGGTTTAATTGTAGTTCCTACATTTCGTTTAGGCGGTTTAGCTACCTTAATTAAGGAAGAAGCTTTTAAACTTTCTTTGACTAGATTCCCTGGTGCTAAATTATTTGGGCTTACGACCTCTCCGGCAGTGATGAAAATTAATGCACAATTAGGTTATGAAAAGGTCCAGTTTGAACAATTGACCAATGACGAAGATTTCTGGAAAGGTTGCTCAAGCTGCGTTAATTATGATATTTTAACCAGTACAAACCGCAAGCATTGTTTATGTACTGGAATGCTGTTTGATCCTGCGAAAGGTGAAGAAACTTCAAAATCAGACATTGAAGTAGTCAAAGACAATCAGGATTTGAAACAAAAATCTTATTCAGCCAAGTCTTCAGATAAAACCATCATTTCTTTCAATCCGAAAGAATATGAGTTAGATGAGGTATATGTCTGATGAGTTTATAGAACTTTTAAAACGGGATTATCCTAAATCCTGGTTTGAATTTAATACTGTAGCCGAAGGTGTATTAAAAACATCTCCGGCCACTTTACATTTAAGGCCGGAGGATCTGCCTTTTGATATGTTTTTCGGGATAATGCTGAGGTTTTTTAAAGAAAACGACCTGGAGTTTGATTATAATAATCTTTCCCCATCCGAGTACACTTCAGAAATTAGAAACCTTTTTTCAGGATTTGAATCCATCATCGGACATTATTCCTGAGTATTCTTAATTTTTTTTCACGCTAATGACACTGAATAGCAAAGAATTATTGCGTAGCGTCTGAGAGATCCGAATACCAGGTAAATAGCTGAATGAAAATAATAGCGCTTAATAAGCATGCTATAAACAAAATCATATTACTGTATTGATTTTTAAACTTTTGCAGATAACATCGCAGGAAAAATACAACCAAAATTGTAGGGATTAATATCCAGAGATTAAATATTAAAGGATCAATTGCCAGAACATAAATTTGAACATCATAGTCATAAAAGTCCAATCCGCAAAAAGCCAGTAGCATTGATGAAACGCCTATTGAAACTAAACCCACTATCATCAGCTCAATCGATAATTTAGGCGATTCCATTCCTTAACTAACTTTGGGAGGTAAAGTAACCGATCTCCAGATCGGACAATATGTTCATGAAATGCAAGTAGGCGTCATACGGCGATTTAAATGGACTAAAATATCCATGAACGGCTCCATCGTTCCAACTTTTCGTGCTCATGTAGTAAAGGTGGTCTGAACATTGAAGTTTACTCCATATTTCAGTCAATTTAGGGTTTTTTAGTTTCATAACCTGAACTTCCCAATCATACAGCTTTTTTGAAGCATCCATTTGCATTGAATTTCCAAGCCAGGCAGAAATATCTCTTTCTGTATCGGCCCAGGATGAATATACCGGACAATCATAAACTTCTTTTGCCTCATAGGCTGAAATAACTTCTGATGGTGTTTTGAAATCAAAATCCATATGGCGGAGGACTTTGCCAGGAAAGTTTTCTAGGAAGTTAAATATTCCGGTTTCTTCCCACTGATGTTCACCAAATGTTTCAAAATCCATAAAAAGATTGATTACATCTGCTTCTTCAGAATAACGGTGGATGCGATTGGCATATCTGGCTGAAGACATTGGATATTCAGACCAGCCCTTGTCTGAAAACCTAAAAGCTACATCATCAGACAAGATGTAGTTTTTGGTTAAAACCTTTATATTTTGAGCGCTAGTTGTTTTATAAAGATAGTTTGGGCTTCTAGTATTAATTATTTTTTCAGAACCTTCAGCTAAAATACCTTTGAAGCCAAGGCTGGCAATGTGTTTTGCCAGGTCATTGCTGTAGATCAATTCAGTGTTCCGGAAAACTGTTGGTTTTTGACCGAAAATCTCGAAAATTTTGTCTGAATGCATTTTTATCTGCCTGTCAAACTCGGTTTTGGAGAAAACAAATGCCAGTGAGTGGTAATAAGTTTCTGCCAGGATTTCAACATGACCAGTATCTACCAACTTTTGGAAAGATTCTATAACATCAGGTCTTATTTTTTGCAACTGTTCCAACACCAATCCTGAAAAAGAAAAGGCCAGTTTAAACTTGCCATCTAGCTTTTTTATGGTTTCTAAAAGTATTGAATTGGCTTTTAAATAACATTTATCAGAAACCTTGTTTAAAACTTCAGTATTCAATTCATCATTGAAATAATCATGGTTCTCTCCAATGTCAAAAAAAGTATAGTCCTTAATGCGGATTGGCTGATGGACCTGAAAATATAGACAAACTGAAGGCATGTTAGTTAATAGTTAACAGTGAATAGTTACGGGGACTATGCAAAATAGATATGCAGCAATCTTGATCCAATATTTACTACTTGTTGCTATCCATGCAGCAGTCTTAATACTAAGTACTCAATACTCAATACTGGATAGTCCCATTTCCTTGCCTAGCCCCAAAATATATGCCATACTTTCCTCTGTTGTATTTTTTAGTTTGCCTTCCAATATGGCTTCCCGAAGGGCTATTTTTAACTTTCCAACTTCGGGGCCTGGTTTTAGGTTGAAAATTTCCATTATGTGTTGTCCGGTAAAAATGGGTTGAAAGTTTCGAAGGTGGTCACGTTCTTCTACTTCCTTCATTAATTCTTCTACCTTATCGAAATTTGCCAGGTATCTTTGTTTCTTATCATTGTTTTTAGAGGTTATATCAGCCCTGCAAAGTTTCATTAACGCTTCTGAATCTTCACCTGCTTCAAAGAGCAAACGTCTTATTGCCGTGTCGGTTACACCTTCTTTAGCCAAGGCAATAGGGCGCAAATGTAACCTTACAAGCTTTTGAACGAACCGCATCTTTTCATTCATAGGCAGTTTTAGCCTAGCGAATATTTTAGGTGTCATTTTAGCCCCGAATTCTTCATGGCCATGAAATGTCCAGCCATGTTTCTGATCAAAACGTTTAGTAGGTGGTTTGGCAATATCATGCATAATGGCGGCCCACCTTAACCATAAATCTTTTGAGTATTGGCAAACATTATCCAGCACCTTAAGTGTATGGTAAAAATTGTCCTTATGTCCTTTGCCATCCTTTTCCTCAGCACCCTGTAAAGCTGCCATTTCAGGGAAAATTATATGCAATAGCCCGCAGTGAAACATCAGGTTAAAGCCATAAGACGGTTTATCACAAAGCACAATTTTGTTGATTTCTTCTATGATTCTTTCCTGTGATACTATTTTTATCCGCTCTTTGTGTTCTATGATAGATTCAAAAGTTGTGGGATCAATATCAAATCCTAACTGAGATGCAAAACGGATTGCCCGCATCATTCTTAGTGGATCGTCCGAAAAAGTAATACCTGGTTCTAATGGCGTTTTTAATAATTTTTCTTTAAGATGCTGTTGTCCGTCAAACGGATCCAGTAATTCACCCCAGTTGTTTGAATTTAATCCAATTGCCAATGCATTGATCGTAAAATCCCGACGGTTCTGATCATCCTCTAAAGTCCCATCTTCAACAATAGGTTTCCTGGATTCGCTTCTGTAAGACTCTTTTCTGGCTCCGACAAATTCTACTTCCCAGCCTGGTATTTTAACCATTGCTGTACCAAAGTTTTTAAATATAGCGAGCTCCGCATTATCTCCATAAATATCGGCAAATTGTTGGGCGAGTTCAATGCCGCTGCCCAGGCAAACTATGTCGATATCTTTGCAGGTTCTGTTCAAGAGTAAATCCCTGACATATCCTCCAATAAGGTAAGCACTCACGTTAGCTTTCGCAACTACCTTTTTGATATCCCGGAAGACAGGTTCTCTTTCTATTTCTGAAGACAGGTTCAAACTCTTATAATCAATGTTCAAATGTAGGGAATGAATCTGAACGGATAAAAAAAAGGCCATACAAATCAGCATGGCCGTAAAGTGAAAAATAATCTTTTAATTAGTTTTCTTCTTCTCTTTTTCCTGCATCATTTTGGTGTATCCTTCAATGAATTCAGCAAGTTGTTCTACGCCAAGCCTTTTAGCGACAATTTCTTTTTTGTCGTTTAGAACATAAATTGTTGGCGTACTGTATACATCATATCCTTTTCGAACATCGTAATAAACGGTTTTATCAGAAATGGCATTGCAAACATTAAGGAATTTTAATTTTTTCTCGCGGATAAATTTTTTCCAGTCGTTAGGATGGTCGGTACTTACGGCATAAATACTGACGTCTTTATTTTTAGGGTCGAGGAAAAACTCATTTAACTTTGGAGTTTCTTTCTGGCAGTGGCCGCAATTCGGGTCCCAGAAATACAGCACAGTAAACTTGCCTTTCTGTTCGTAAAGCGAATGGAAATTATTAGATGAATCTGGTAATGAAAGGGCAGGAGCTTTTTTTCCTAATAAAAGGGGCTTTAATGTAGTGTAACGCTCATTAATTTTAGATTTTACAGTTGAGTCTATCCAGAAAGCCTGACCGGACAGATAATATTTTTCTGCCATGTGAACGAAAATGGCATCCATTCCCATAATATTTGAAGTTTCGTAGGTGTTGGTGATGTTCCAAACTACATATTTGAACACCTCTTTATTTGCCCTTGCTTTTTCTACAATAAAGTCAGCAGATTTATTGATACTGTCAGGAGATTGAGGGGTAAGGTTTTCAAGGTAGTATTTGATTTTTGAATGAAGAAGCGGAGTTCTTAAAAACCTGTCGTCCGAAAAGTCAATGTTATCAAAATAATGAACTTTCATCCATCTGTAAGCAAATGTTGAATCTTTCTTGCCATTCGGCAAAGTAGGTGTTTCAGGAATTTCAAGGTCAGTTGATGCTTTAAATATTTTAGCCATCAAAGTATTGGGGTTTTCTGCAATCACTTTTGCACGTTGTGCTTTTACTTCCTTTTCGATTTCTGTAAGCTTATTCTGAAAAATGGTGGCTGAATCTTTATTTTTATCTTTTACCCTTTTATATCCGTCAACCAGTGGATCGGCTTGTTTGGTTTTCTTTCCAAGAAATTGAAGAAAAGTATAAAAAGTCTCATTTTCTTTTGATCCTGTTACTTTCATGTGTTCGATCATTTTAGAAGTATCCGTTTCTAAAAAAAAAGATTGCTGATTATCAGGCACGAGAAACTCAAAATTTGTTTTACTGGGAAGCACAACAAGATAAATACCTGCCAGCAATTTGTCTTTCCCATCAAAGACCATGTTTCCTTTTGAATCTACTTTTGCAGTATCTTTCAAATATTGTTTATCGCCAAAATGGTACGCCAGGTAGCAAACGGTGTCTTTTAAGCCTGTTAATTTTACTTTAATAGAATAAGCCTTTGCTGGGGCTGGTTTTTCAGCTGCCTGAATATGGAAACAAAAAACTAAGGCGAGCAATGAACTGAAAACAGTCTTCATATCAGTGAATGGATTTGGTTGCAAATTTAAAAGGTTTTCTTGATTTACGAATTTAGAAGCTCAGAGCTTTTACTCTTTGCGTTTCTGAACGCAATAATTTTGATTATACGTCATTCTGTCACAATGAATCCAATTGGCAACATTATTGTAACTTTGTGATTCAGCAAAACGCACCCACGTTATGAATGAAGAAAAAGAAACTTTAGCAGATAATACTGAGGCTCAAATTGAAAATAATGAGGATCAAATTGAGACTCCTTCTCCGGTAGAAGAATTAGCAATACAGAATATAAAACTTGAAGCAGAGCTTGCCGAAATGAAAGACAAGTACCTGCGTATGTATTCAGAGTTTGATAATTTTAAAAGAAGGACAAGCAAAGAGA
Organism: Cytophagales bacterium; assembly: GCA_025360395.1. Taxonomy (GTDB): domain Bacteria; phylum Bacteroidota; class Bacteroidia; order Cytophagales; family UBA9547; genus UBA9547. The sequence continues at coordinate 7,574 of JANYCH010000358.1, forward strand.
GGGCAGAAGTAATCCAGACAGCTAACAGGGAACTGATGACGGCCTTAATTCCGGTTTTAGATGATTTTCAAAGAACAACAAAATCACTAGAAACTTCAGAAAGTGTTGAGGCATTAAAAGAAGGTGTTGCGCTTGTATACAATAAATTTACAAGGACTCTGGAACAAAAAGGTTTAAAACCACTTGAAGCTATGGGAACTCCATTCGACAGTGAACTTCACGAAGCCGTAACTCAAATACCGGCCCCATCAGAAGATTTAAAAGGAAAAGTTGTTGATGAACTTGAAAAGGGCTATTATTTAAATGATAAAATTATTCGCTACGCTAAAGTTGTAATAGGGAATTAATAACTAATTAAAGTCGACAGCTATTAGTTGACTATGGGTAAATACATAACCATTAAATAGAACAAAATTGTTAGTGAGTTAGTGGGGTCTAATCTCAATACTTAATACTAAGGTACACAATACTGAAAATGGCACAAAAGAGAGATTATTACGAGGTGTTAGGGGTTGGCAGGAATGCCACTGCAGATGAGATAAAAAAAGCATATCGCCAGCTTGCAATAAAATATCACCCAGATAAAAATCCTAACGATGCTTCTGCTGAAGATAAATTTAAAGAAGGGGCGGAAGCCTACGAAGTTTTAAGTACACCTGAAAAAAAGGCCCGCTATGACCAATATGGACATCAAGCAATGGGTGGCGGCGGCGGTGGCGGTGGCATGAACATGGACGATATATTCTCTCAATTTGGAGATATATTCTCAGGAGGAGGTTTTGAAGGCTTTTTCGGTGGTAGCGGAAACAGAAGCGGAGGTGGCAGGGGAATGCGCCAAGGGTCTAATCTTCGTATAAAATTGAAGGTTACTCTGGAAGAAGCGGCTCTTGGTGTTGAGAAGAAGATAAAGGTTAAAAGAAATAATTCCTGTAAAACTTGCAATGGTAGCGGTGCTAAAAATAGTTCAGCTGTTCAGAATTGTAGCAATTGCAACGGATCTGGTCAGGTAAGAAGGGTAACCAATACCATTCTTGGACAAATGATGTCAACCAGCACTTGTCCTGTTTGTCAGGGAGAAGGTAAGATTGTAAAAGAGAAATGTACAACTTGTCATGGTGAAGGTGTAACGCCTGAGGAAGAAGTTATTTCTATTAAAATTCCTGCAGGTGTGGCAGATGGCATGCAACTGAGTATGAGTGGTAAGGGAAATATGCCACCCAGAGGCGGAATGGCCGGCGACCTTATTATTGTGATTGAAGAGGAAGAACATGAATCCCTTAAAAGAGATGGCAGCAATATCGTGTTTGATTTATACATCAGTTTTGTTGATGCAGCCCTGGGAACTTCTGTGGAAGTACCAACAATTGATGGTAAGGTTAAAATCAAAATTGAACCAGGAACACAAAGTGGAAAAATACTTCGTTTAAAAGATAAAGGTGTAAAAGACCTGAACAGCTACCAAAAAGGCGATCAGCTTATTTATGTAAACGTTTGGACACCTAAAGTGCTCACTCCGCTGGAAAAGGAAACTTTAGAAAAACTGAGGACTGCTCCTAATTTTCAGCCTAATCCTGGTAAAGGAGAGAAAAGTTTTTTTGAAAAAGTTAAAGAATTTTTTTAGGGTAATGTGGTCAAAAATGGTTGGTGGATATTGAAATAATTTTGATTAAACTTGGCCATCAACATGAAGAGGACTTAAGCTCTGATGGAGATCAACTTAATAGCAATAATGTTGATGCTTATACGATAGAGGGTAGTTGTT
>JANYCH010000381.1 GCA_025360395.1 Cytophagales bacterium
CCATTGTGTAGGGTAAACCTTCTTTAAAATATACAGGAATTGGTTCGCCCCAATATCTTTGCCTGGCAAATATTGCATCCCGCTGACGGAACATGATTTTCCCTTTTCCTATTTTCTTTTCTTCAACAAACTGAATAGCCCTTTGAATAGCATCAGAAACAGTCAACCCATTCAGAAAGCCTGAATTGATCATAATTCCTGCTTTAGGATCAAAATCATCTTTGGTAATATCAGTTTTTGCTCCTTCCTGAACCTGAATAATAGGCAGGTTGTAATGTGTTGCAAACCTGAAGTCTCTTTCGTCTGAAGAAGGTACAGCCATAACCACACCAGTTCCGTAACCAGCTAAGACATAATCAGCAATCCAAACAGGGATTTTTTCCCCGTTGAATGGATTAATGGCATAGCTTCCTGTGAAACAACCAGAAACTGTTTTTACGTCACTCATCCTATCCCTTTCAGAACGGTTTTTTGCAGCTGTTACATATGCCTCAACTTCTTGTTTATGTTCGGGAGTAGTAAGTTTAGAAACCCATTCTCCTTCAGGGGCAATGGATAAATAAGTGACACCAAAAGTCGTGTCAACCCGTGTGGTAAAAACTGTAAGTTTTAATTCCTTCCCAGAACCGTCAACCGTCAACTGTCCACTGTCCACTATTTCAAAGCTTACTTCAGCGCCAAAAGACTTGCCGATCCAGTTTCTTTGCATGTCTTTCATCGGTTCGGGCCAGTCAATAGTATCAAGACCAGACAAGAGCCTGTCAGAATACGCAGTGATGCGCATCATCCATTGCCTCATTTTTTTTCTTTCAACCGGATAACCTCCCCTCTCTGAAAGTCCGTTCACAACTTCTTCATTGGCAAGTACTGTCCCCAATTGCGGGCACCAGTTTACCATGGTTTCTGCCAGGTAAGTAAGCCTGTATTTTAGTAATATTTCTTGTTGCTCTTTCTCATTAAATTTGGCCCAGTCCTGAGAAGAAAAAACAGAAATATCCTCATCGCAGGCGGCTTTAACGTTTTTATTTCCTTCTGTTTCAAAGATCTTGACCAGATTTTGGATAGGTTCTGCCTTATTAGAATTTTTGTTGTACCAGGAATGGAACAGTTGAATAAAGATCCATTGCGTCCATTTATAATAATCGGGTTTGCTTGTCCAGGCTTCCCGTTCCCAGTCGAAAGAAAAGCCAAGTTTACCAAGCTGCTCTTTATATCGGGCGATATTATTTTCTGTGGTGATAGCAGGATGCTGGCCTGTTTGAACCGCATATTGTTCAGCCGGTAATCCAAATGAGTCAAAACCCATTGGGTGTAAGACATTATAACCTTTTAGTTTTTTGTACCTCGAAACAATGTCTGAGGCAATATAACCTAAAGGATGTCCGACATGTAAACCTGCACCTGAAGGGTAAGGGAACATATCAAGGACATAATACTTGGGTTTTTCCGAAATATTTTCAGTTTTATAAGTATTGTTTTCTGTCCAGAATTTCTGCCATCTGGATTCTATTTCTCGGAAATTGTACTCTGCCATTTTGCTGGGAAAAAGGCAAAGATAATATATTGTGCCTAACGGTTTAGTGTAGAAATTTTGCTAAAATTCAAAAAAATACAACTATCAATCTTCTTACATAATAAATGGAGTTCAAATCTGTGCTTGATAAATTTGAGGGAAACCTTTGGTCATATCATGTGATTATACCTGCTGAAATGGCGTTGGAGTATATTTTAAATGAAAACGACAGAAGAGTCATCTGTACATTGAACGATAAAATCACTTTTCAGTGTGCTTTGATGCACAAAGGAAACGGAGATTACTTTATCAATGTTAACAAAAAGATCAGAGAAGCCTTAAACTTAAATCTCGGTAATGAAGTAGCTATTAAACTGCAGAAGGACCACAGTGAATATGGTTTGCCCATGCCGGAAGAATTCAAGGAAACGCTGTTGCAGGACGAAGAAGGCGATAAATTATTTCATTCACTCTCCCAGGGAAAACAAAGAACACTGATTTATATAGCTGGTTCGGTTAAAGACACTCAAAAAAGAATAAACAGGGCTATTGTGATCCTTACTCACCTGAAAATTACAAAGGGCAAAATCAATTTTAAGCAGCTGAATGAAATGTTTAAGATAATGAAAGATTAGCTCAACATATTTAATCAAATCCAAATTCTATAACTTTGTTCATGCCTCCAATAAAACGCTGGAAAAGAAAAGCATTACCTGATCAGTCAAAGATTCAGGAATTGGCAAAAACCTTAAATGTCAATCAGCATTTAGCTACTGTTTTATTACAAAGGGGAATTGAAAATTTTGATCAGGCTAAAGCTTATTTCCGCCCTGCCTTATCAGAACTTCATGATCCTTTCCTGATGAAGGACATGCAAAAGGCCGTAGACAGAATTGTTTTCGCCATTGAAAATAAAGAAAAAGTGCTCATTTATGGGGATTATGATGTGGATGGAACTACTTCCGTCTCATTAGTTTATGATTTTTTGTCTGGTTACCACCCTTTTATAGACTTTTATATTCCGGACCGCCATATTGAAGGATATGGGATATCTTACCAGGGAATCAATTATGCCGAGCAAAATGGGATAAGTCTCATAATAGCGTTGGATTGCGGGATCAAAGCAGTTGACCAGGTGCTTTATGCAAAAGAAAAGGAAATAGATTTTATCATTTGTGACCATCACAATCCCGGAGAAATTATTCCTGAAGCAATAGCTAGCCTCGATCCCAAGCAGCTTGATTGCCATTATCCCTACAAGGAGCTTTCCGGATGTGGTGTTGGGTTTAAACTCATGCAGGCCTTTTGCCTTCAAAATAACATAGATCAGGAAAAAATTGCTGAATATCTGGATCTTGTGGCAATAAGTATTGCTTCTGATATTGTCCCCATTACCGGAGAAAACAGGATCATGACTTATTTTGGCCTGCAAAAAATTAACCTGAGAAAAAGGCCTGGAATTAAAGCCCTGATTGAAATTGCCGGATTTAAAAAAGATTTAACAGTTACAAATGTAGTTTTTGGCCTTGGCCCAAGAATAAATGCTGCAGGTAGAATAAAACACGGCAGGGCAAGTGTAGAACTTTTAATTTCTAAAACTGATACAGAAGCACAGGAAAATGCTTTAGAACTGAATAAACGAAACCTGACAAGACGGGATCTGGATTCAGGAACTCTTTTGGAAGCTATAGCCCTTATTGAAGACAATCAAGAATCTATTTCAGCAAAAAGTACTGTATTATTTAAAAATGATTGGCACAAAGGTGTGATAGGTATAGTAGCGTCTAAATGCATAGAGCAATATTACAGGCCAACCATCATTTTAACAGAATCCAATGAAAAGGCGACTGGTTCTGCTAGAACAGTAGAAGGTTTTGATCTTTATGAAGCCATTTGCGAATGTTCCGATCTGTTGGAACAATTTGGTGGCCACACACATGCCGCAGGCTTAACCTTGAAACTGGAAAATATTCCTGCATTCAGGACCAGGTTTGAAGAAGTTGTAACAAAAAGGATTTTACCTGAGCAGTTAACTCCAGTAATCAATATTGACCTTGAATTGCCAATAGATGCAATTACTGAAAAGTTTTATCAAATCCTTGCTCAAATGGAACCCTTTGGTCCGCAGAATATGAGCCCTGTTTTTATGAGTGCTAATGTAATGCCTCAGAATGCCAGGCTTATGAAAGATCAACATCTAAAATTTTGCTTAAAGCGTTCCGACGGTTCTGAAATAGAAGTGGTAGGTTTTGGAATGGGGCATTGCTATGAATCTGTTATGAACAATAAACAGATTGATATTTGCTATTCCATTGAAATGAACGAATTTAATAATAACAAAAACCTGCAGCTTTTGTTAAAGGATTTGAAATGCAGCAATTAATTGGTTGACCCAATAGTTAGTATTCGTCATTCTGGATATGTATTATGTTCTAAAATCATATTTAGAATAGCCAGTCCAATTAGATAAATTTGCAAATGACTTTTACACAAGTTTTTGAAGGTTTTAATTGGGATGAGGTAAAATACTCCATTTTGGCCAAAACCAATCTGGATGTCGAAGCAGCATTAAACAAAACATCTTCCCGCTCTTTAGAAGATTTTAAAGCCCTTATTTCTCCAGCAGCTTCTCATTATCTGGAAGAAATGGCTCAACTAAGTCACCATATAACTTTAAAGAGATTTGGGAAGACAATGCAAATGTTCATTCCCTTGTATTTATCTAACGAGTGCCACAATATTTGCACTTACTGTGGTTTTAGCCTCGGTAATAAGGTCAAAAGAAAAACTTTGTCCGACAATGAAATATTAGCAGAAGTAAAAGTCATAAAAGAATTAGGGTTTGATCATGTGCTTATCGTTACTGGTGAAGATCAGACACAGGTTGGCCAGGAATACTTTAAAAATGTCTTAAAATTAATCCGTCCTTACTTTTCTCATATTTCAATGGAAGTACAGCCATTGGATGAAATTGAATATCAGGAATTGATTTCATTGGGTCTTAATACAGTTTTAGTTTACCAGGAAACATACCATAAAGAAGATTACAGGAAACATCACCCAAAAGGTAAAAAGGCCAACTTTAATTATAGGTTAGAAACACCTGACAGACTTGGTAAAGCTGGGATTTATAAAATGGGTTTGGGTGTTTTATTTGGTTTGGAAGATTGGCGCACGGATAGCTTTTTTACAGCTTTACACTTGGATTATCTGGAAAAGACCTACTGGCAATCAAAATATTCTATATCCTTTCCAAGATTGAGGCCTTTTTCCGGTGGCTTAGAACCTAAAGTCGAAATGAGCGATAGGGACTTGGTTCAATTGATCTCCGCTTACAGGATTTACAATGAAGAAGTGGAATTGTCATTATCAACAAGAGAAAGCCCGAAATTCAGGGACAATGTTTTCAAATTAGGAATTACCAGCCTGAGTGCAGGGTCTAAAACCAACCCTGGTGGTTATGCAATAGATACCGAATCTCTGGAACAGTTTGAAATAGATGATGAAAGAAGTCCAAAGGAAATTGAGCAAATGCTTAATGCGCAGAATTATGAGGCCGTTTGGAAGGATTGGGACAGAAGTTATAGTCTGATTGAAAAATAATTTAAAAATATTTTTCAGGAGGTGATTTCATACCTATTTGTGAAGTTTTAACCCACATTTTTAATTACTGACCTTTTTACAAAACTAATTTTTCGAATTTTTTTTGACTTTATTTTAAAAACACAATTTTTTCAACTTATAATTTAAAAATCAGGTTTATTTTTTGAGTCCATTGGTTTAAAACCATATCAAAGACCTGTCGTATATTTGATTAACAATTAACACAACGTCATGATAAAAAATATTTTTGCTCCGAATAACGCACTTGGTTTAGGCATTGTGATGTTTTGGGTGATTGCTATAACTGTAGCGTCATTCGTGCAGCATCTGCTTTAATATCCCGACTTACATTTAAAAATCATATGGGACTTCGACAGCGGTCCCTTTTTGTTCTATAAATTGCCGTTTATTCATTTGAATTAAAATAAAAAATCCTCAGCTATAAACTGAGGATTTTTTATTGAAGTTTGGGCGAATATTAACCCAACAATTTTTTAAACTACGCTAAAACCTTACCTAAAGCTTTCGCAACAGTATCTCCAATATTAGCCGGAGATTCTACAACATGTAATCCGCATTCTCTCATTACTTTCATTTTAGCTGCGGCAGTATCATCCGCCCCACCAATAATAGCACCTGCGTGGCCCATTCTGCGGCCTGGAGGAGCAGTTTGCCCTGCTATAAATCCTATAACAGGCTTCTTGTTGCCTGTTTCTTTAATCCATCTTGCAGCATCAGTTTCATAAGTTCCACCAATCTCACCAATCATTACAATTGCATCAGTTTCATTATCAGCCATCAAAAGTTCTACAGCCTCTTTAGTTGATGTTCCGATTATTGGATCTCCACCAATACCAATTGCTGTTGAAACTCCTAAACCAGCTTTCACGATTTGGTCAGCTGCTTCATATGTCAAAGTTCCAGACTTAGAAACTATTCCAACTCGTCCTTTTTTAAAGATAAAACCTGGCATGATCCCAACTTTCGCTTCTTCGGGTGTAATAACTCCCGGACAGTTTGGACCAATTAAGGTTACCCCTGCTTTTGCACGAACATATTTTTTAGCATAGATCATGTCGTTTACCGGAATGCCTTCTGTAATACAAATGATTACTTTTATTCCGGCATCTGCAGCTTCCATAATCGCATCTGCAGCAAAAGCAGCCGGTACGAAGATGATAGAGACATCCGCACCTGTTTCTTTAACGGCATCCGCAACGGTATTAAATACTGGTTGCTCCAAATGTTGGGTTCCGCCTTTGCCTGGAGTTACTCCCCCAACAACATTGGTTCCGTATTCAAGCATTTGGCTGGCGTGGAAGCTTCCTTCTGAACCCGTAAAACCTTGAACTATAACCTTAGAATTTTTATTTACTAATACGCTCATTACAAATGGAGTTTTCTATGATACAAAAATAGAGTATTATTCTGCTTGGGCAAATTTTGTTGATCCTATGCTTTTAAAAATGCATTGTATCAGAACTTACCTTTCTGCTTTAATCACCTTAATTACTTTTCTAAAATCTGAAGTTTGAATAGAGTATAAACCTGGTTTTAATTCCTTACCAAATGTTGCAGAGTTTAGTCCCTGACCACCATAAACCTGGTCTCCGGTTATGTTATATACAGTATAATCAAACTGCCCTTTTAATTGTAAAACTAAATTATCAGTGAACGGATTTGGAAAGCTGTTAATTTCTGATTCAATATTTGTCGCGAAGGGCTCTAATGCTGTAATTATATTACAATTTTTATTCAGAACTGATACAAGGCTGTCAAAGGCTGGTTTTGCATTGTAATTTGCATCAAAAGGCAACGCATCTCCATTCACGCCTTTATAGAAATCTGGTATCCAAGAGTACTTATCTGAAAATCCCCATGTCACAAATGTTTCAATGGTATTTTTATTGTTTAATGCGACTCTCAATATTTCAGCATAAGTGTGGCCCTGAGTTATATTGTTTCCTGTTGTAGCTGGCAAAGGTTGATAAAGATCAACTTCTGTAAATGATACTTTTAAACCTAAAGCAGCAAGTCTTTTTATATTTTGGTCAAGAGCAGCAGTAAAATTTGCATTTTCATTGTAGGATACGTGCAGTTGAAAACCAACACCGTTTATTGGAGCACCTCTTTGTTTCAAGCCTTTAACAAGATTATAAACCATATTAGATTTAGCATTCATTGTTTCAGCGCTATAATCATTGTAAAATAATTTTGCATTTGGATCGACGGCGTGTGTCCATTTAAAAGCAGAATCTAAAACATCAGCTCCTATTGTATTAAGCCAGATAGAATTATTGCGCAAAGGGTTTCCAGCATCATCGGAAAAGAATTCATTAGCTACATCCCACTCAGCAATTTTACCTTTATATCTTCCGACAACAGTAGTGATATAATCTTTTAGGTAGGCCAATAAAGTTTCTCTTGTCCATGTTTTTGTTGTTAACCATTGCGGTAACTGGCTATGCCAAACAAGTGTATGCCCCCTTACTTTTATTTTATTCGCCAAAGCAAAATCAACAAGCGTGTCTGCTGCAGCAAAATCATATGCTCCGGTTTCTTTAGGTTTAATTACTTCCATTTTCATAACATTTTCAGGAGTTACGATGGAATATTGCTGTTTCAATGTCTTTTTATAATTTGCTTCTGTTTGCAAAGGACCGTCTGCTACTGCTGTACCAAATGAGATGCCGCATTTTGCGGCTAAAGTTTTCAAAGAATCTTTTGCAGGTTGAAAAGGAGTGGGTGTAGTTTCTATTATTTTAATATTGTCAACATAAAAAGTACCCAGTTGCGGATACTGAATTTTAAACTGTAAACTGGATTCAACCGGCGTATAAATCCAGGTATATTCTTTCCAATCTGTTGTAAGTGTTAGTGTTTGTTCATTATAGGAGGTATCCTGATTCACAAGTTTTATAGAAGCTCCTGCAAGTGCCGCTTTTGCCTGAAGGGTAATTTTGTATTCTTTTCCCCTGTTTGCATTCCAGCCAGAATTTATTGACTGGATATCCCAGGGGTTAGTACCAAGACTGGTTACTTCCACTTTCATAGACTGGTTGCCATCAGTTTTATCGTTAGAGATTGTAAATGCTGCAGTGCCGGTACCCGTGAGGTTAAGCCAGTTTGTGAAATCCTGTTCAAAAGAACCGTTTAGTATTACACTTTGTGAGAAAACTGTAGATGGCAGGATAAGCCCTAAAGTAACAAATACACTGTAAATAGTTTTTTTCATAAAAAAATAAGTTTGAATATTAAATATAGAGTTCCTTATTGAAAGTTATATCCTTATCAAGGAAATGGGATATAACTATACTAAAAAGGAGCCTCATCTTCACAGCGCCCCTTTCTAGTATTTAAAATTTAATTTGTATTAACCAATACTGATAGCTTTCATTTCGCCCATGGCCTGACGTAGTTCTGCACCTACCATTTCAATTGGATGGAAACGGATTATTTCATTTACTGTAATAATGTCTTTGTTGTCAACACCATTGTCAATGCCATCATTATAATTGGTACCAATTACATTTGTATCAATACCTTTCATAAAATTTGCAAGTAAAGGTTTGCACGCATGATCAAACAAATAGCAACCATATTCTGCTGTATCAGAAATGACACGGTTCATTTCGAACAATTTCTTACGCGCGATAGTGTTTGCAATGAGCGGGGTTTCATGTAAAGACTCATAATAAGCTGATTCTTCAATAATTCCAGCCTCTGTCATTGTTTCAAATGCCAGTTCTACTCCGGCACGAACCATGGCAACCATTAAAAGACCATTATCATAATATTCCTGCTCTGCAATTTTGACATTGGCAGCAGGTGTTTTTTCAAAAGCAGTTTCGCCGGTCGCCGCTCTCCAGGTCAAAAGGTTTTTATCATCATTTGCCCAGTCTTCCATCATAGTTTTTGAAAATTCTCCACTCATAATGTCATCCTGATGTTTCTGAAACAATGGTCGCATTATTTCTTTCAATTCTTCTGAAAGTTCAAAGGCCTTTATTTTAGCTGGATTAGACAATCTGTCCATCATAGCAGTTATTCCGCCATGTTTCAAAGATTCTGTGATCACTTCCCATCCATATTGGATTAATTTGGCAGCATATCCTTTGTCAATTCCTTTCTCCACCATTTTGTCGAAACAAAGGATTGATCCTGTTTGCAATAATCCACAAAGGATTGTTTGCTCACCCATCAAATCGGACTTTACTTCTGCTACGAACGAAGATTTTAAAACCCCGGCACGGTGCCCGCCAGTCCCAACACAATAGGCTTTCGCATAATCCCATCCTTTCTCTTCAGGATCATTTTCAGGATGTACGGCAATCAATGTCGGAACTCCAAATCCTCTTTTGTATTCTTCCCTCACTTCCGAACCTGGAGATTTTGGAGCTACCATGATTACAGTTATATCCTTACGGATCTGCATTCCTTCTTCTACAATGTTAAACCCATGGGAATATGAAAGTGTTGAACCTTTTTTCATTAACGGCATAATAGAGGTTACAACAGATGTATGTTGTTTGTCAGGAGTCAGGTTGATTACTAAATCAGCTGAAGGGATCAGTTCTTCGTAAGTTCCTACCTTAAAACCATTTTCAGAAGCATTTTTAAATGATTGTCTTTTAGATTCGATTGCTTCTTTTCTTAAAGTATATGCTATATCAAGCCCCGAATCGCGAAGGTTTAAACCCTGGTTAAGACCTTGTGCCCCACAACCAACTATTACTATTTTCTTGCCTTTTAAAGCATTTACCCCATCAGTAAATTCGCTTTCGTCCATAAATTCGCAAACTCCTAGCTGGTCAAGTTTTTCTCTAAGAGATAAAGTGTTGAAATAATTGCTCATTGTATTATTAATTATAATTTCTATATGCAAAAATCACATTTTTTTAAATATTAAATATGTGTTTTAACCTAAAAGTCAGGTATAATTTATGGCTTCAATAAATTGAGATAAATTCGTGTAATGTTAAGATGTTCATTAACTGTTCGTTAACTATATTTGTAACTGTAACTTTTTTGAATGGGAAAAGGTAAAATAATACCAGTTTATGGAATTGAACGGTTCAACCGGGAACCTGGTAAGAGAATAGAATATCAGGTAGAAATTTTTGACATTAACAGAAACTTTAAGGTTTCATACCCACATCGCCATGACGATTTTTATGAGATCCTTTATATCACTCAAGGTACTGGCCGGTACACGATTGATTTGTATCCTTTTCAAATAATTCCAGGATCGGTTTTTTTTCTCTCCCCAGGACAGGTCCATGAACTGGAGTTTTCGGATGACATAAAAGGATTTATTTTTCTTTTTACCTCGGCATTTTATCTTTTCAATAAAAGCAATCCTTATAAAATATTTGAATTGCCCTTTTTTTACTCGATTGCGTTAAACTCTCCTCTATTGATTTTGAAGACAGAAGTTCAGAAGGACATGGTTTCAGAGTTGTTTCACAGGGCAATATCCGAGAGCGAAAATGATTTGCCTGAAAAGGATGAGGCAATAATGGCCTTGCTCGATTTAATTCTGATTAGTTGTAAACGGTTGTTCGATGGTCCTTCAGATGAAGGGTCTTTGAAAGGATTGGTGCTGGTTAAAAGATTTAAACAACTTATTGAAAAAAACTGCCATGAAAACTTGTCTGTAAAAGATTTTGCGGAATTATTAAAAATTACACCAAGTCATTTAAGTGAAACAGTAAAAAATATTACCGGCCGTACCTCAACTGATTTGATCAATGACAGGATAATTATTGAGATAAAAAGGATGCTCTTACAAACTGACCTAACTATTTCAGAAATAGGCTATAAACTCAATTTTTCTGACCAGTCTTATTTTTCTAAATATTTTAAAAAGCTTACCGGCATCACCCCTCAACATTTTCGGACAGGCAAATATTAACGCAACTGGAAATCAATTTCTGATATTTTAAAAAGTTTTTTGACTCCAATGTTAATCTTTTTGTTGGTATTTATCGTAACTGTATAGCTTAACTGTTATAATGAGAATTAATGTTGTAAGGATTCTGCTATGTTTATCTATTGGTCTTACCCTTCTTTGTTCAGCACTTATTTACCTTGCCCGATTACAAAAGGATGAAGATTTACAGTGGGTATTCCATACACACGAAGTTATTGAAAATACTGTTGAACTTTTAAGTTCGATTCAAGATGCTGAAAACGGCCAGAGAGGTTACATCTTAACTAAAAACATTGAGTATTTGGCCCCTTACTCAAAAGCCATAGTTAATATTAATTTGAAATTAAAAAAAGTACAACAATTAACGATCGACAATGAAAAACAACAAGTCAATCTCAAGAAGCTTAACAAGGAAATCGCTTTCCGCTTAAGATTAATTGACACTACTTTAAAACTTGAAAAAGAAAACAAGCACCAGGATGCGATAGATTTTATCAAGAAAGGTAAGGGTCGGATTTCAATGGAAAGCATCCGCTCCATTCTCAAAAGAATCTTGGGTGAAGAAAACCTACTACTTATCAAAAGGAATATTAAGCTCGAAGAATCTGTCTTCTTTAGTACTGTTGTAAGCTTTTTAAGCTTGTTCTTTATTGGGACCATGTCGGTTATTTCATTAATAGTGATCAGCAAAAAACAAAAGATAAATCGCAACCTCATCAAAGATTTAAGTAAATACAATTTGAATCTTGAAAGCCAGATAAAAGAAAGAACACTAGATCTGGAAAATATGAACAAAAAACTGGTTTTGTTAAATGAGGACAAAAATCAGTTTCTTGGTATGGCAGCTCATGATTTAAAAAACCCAATTAATACCATTAAAGGTCTAGTCAATATTTTACAGATTACAGGAGAAGTTAACCTTTCTGTCGAGCAAAAGGAAATCCTTGATCATGTTAATAAATCGACCTCAAAAATGTCAAAGTTAATCAGCGATTTACTTGATGTAAACAGGATTGACCAAGGAATATCGGACATTCAATTTGAGTCTGAGAATTTATTAGAAATAACAGAAGGGGTAATTTATGGATTCAAGGAGGTTGCTGAAAAAAAGGAAATAGGCATAACTTTACTCAATCTTTTGACAAACAAAACCTTATCAACTGACAAAAGTGCTTTGATAAGGATCTTAGAGAATATTATTTCAAATGCGATCAAATTTTCTTCAAAAGGAAAGGAAGTTCATGTCAGTTTATTCAATAAAAATGGTAAAACTTATATCTCTGTGAAAGATGAAGGTCCCGGAATAAAAGATGAGGAGAAGCATTTACTGTTTCAAAAGTTTAAGAAACTAAGTAACCGGCCTACAGAAGGTGAAAGTTCTACCGGACTAGGCCTTTCTATTGTAAAATCGCTTGTTGAGGCAATCAATGGTAAAATAGAATATACAAGCGAAGTCGGTAAGGGTACAACCTTTACCCTAATTTTTAAGAGTTAAATTACTGTATTCTTCATAAAAAGCCTTAATAGTTTCTATTCCTTTAAAGAAATTAAATAATCCATAACTTTCATTGGGTGAATGGATTGCGTCTTCATCCAAACCAAAGCCCATTAAAAGAGTATCTATTCCCAAGACGGTTTTAAACAAGGCGACTATAGGTATGCTTCCTCCCGATCTTACTGGTATGGGTGTTTTATTCCAGCATTTTTCAAAAGCTTTGGAGGCAGCTTTATAAGCAAGTGTTTCTGTTGATACTACAACTGGTAAACCTCCATGGTGTGGAGTTACCTTAACCGTCACACTGGAAGGAGCTATTTTTGTAAAATACTGAGTAAACAATTCAGTAATTTTTTCCGGTTTCTGGTTTGGAACGAGACGCATCGATATTTTAGCTGAGGCCTTGGACGCAATCACCGTTTTTGCACCTTCACCAGTATATCCTCCCCAAATACCATTAACATCTAACGTAGGTCTTATGGTGGTTCTTTCAATAGTTGAAAAACCATCTT
>JANYCH010000404.1 GCA_025360395.1 Cytophagales bacterium
ATCTTTTCATGAGTAAGGCGCAATGTGCAACATGTCATTTTGTTCCTCAATTCAATGGTGTTAAGCCTCCATTTGTGGGTTCAGAATTTGAAGTTCTGGGCGTTCCTTCAGACTTAGACCATTCAAGTTTAAGCCAAGATAAAGGAAGATACCTGGTAAATCCAGCAGAAGAAACGATGAATGCTTTCAGGACAGGTTCAATAAGAAACGCAGCATTTACAAAACCATACATGCACAATGGAGTTTTTAACACTTTGGAGCAGGTAATAGATTTTTATGACAACGGGGGAGGGGCCGGGAAAGGCTTAAAGGTCAGCAATCAAACTTTGTCTTCTGAACCATTGCGTTTGTCAAAAGTTGAAAAATCCAACCTCATAAAATTTATCAATTCCCTTAATGAGAATGTAAATCAGGAAGTTCCTCCAACAAAATTACCCACATCTGACATAAAAGTTTACAATAAAAGAGTAACCGGAGGAAGTTATTAGTTCATGAAAAAGATAAATATTAGTGCATTATTGCTGTGTTTTATTCTATTGGTTTTCATGATTGAAGGAAATACTCAAAAACCGCCTAAAAAAACAGAATATGAATTTCCACCTTTTATGGAAGAATATGTAAAAGCTGATTTTTTAAAGCAATGCATCAAAGGTGAAGTGCTATATGATATTAGTTGCGCAAAATGCCACAATCTGAAAATCAAAAAAAAGACAGTTATTCCTGATTTTACAACTGAACAATTGCAGGGTTATGATATGCGGCTTGCCAATACTGAACACCAGAATAATTTAAGTGGTACACAGGTCACCACAGAAGAGTTAGGTTATATCATCAGCTTTTTATCGTATAAAAAGAAAAGCGGAATACCGGCAAAGGGCGATAATCTTCCTCATTAATTAAATAAGGCAATTCGGTAATATTATCCGGAATTGATATGACAGAAATATTTCCATTAAGCTTATCTACTATTTCCTTGACAATATAGAGTCCAAGGCCTGAACCTTCACTTTTTTCAGTTGCCCGGTAAAACATATTGAAAACCTTATTAAGGAATTCAGCCTCGATACCTATACCATTGTCCTCCACCACTATAATGGCTTCCTTTATATTGATGGTGATGTTGATTTTGAGATAGGGATTAGGTTTGGATATATCACCATATTTAATTCCATTGGAAATAAGATTATTCATTATAACAACAACTCTGCCCAGATCTGAAATGAACGGACACTCCTTGTCTATATTTAGAATCTTTTCAATAGACTCATTCCCGTCCATGAAAAGAAGTTTGTCCTGAATGTCTTCTACTATAAATTTAAAATCAACTTCCTGATTGATAACTTCGAGCCTTGAATGTGAAGAATGGTAAATTACTTTTTGAATTGTATCATCAAGTCTAAGAATGCTTTTTTCCATTAATCCGGTATAAACATCGAATGATTCAAATGTCTTTTGCTGTAATTCTATCTGGGTGAGTTTTACCAGACCGAGCAGGGATTTTAAAGGGGCCCTTAAATCATGAGAAGCGCTGTACACAAAACTGTCAAGTTCCCTGTTGATTTTTTCAAGCTCTTTGTTTTTTGCTTTTAATTCTTCTTCCGCTTTTTTTCTTTCAGTGATGTCTCTGATATTCACTATGGTATTATTGCCAATTGAATCTGGTTTGCTGATACATTCCAAATATCTCCAGGAATTGTTTTTGTGCATTAATCTGAATTCGACAGAGTGTAAATCTTCATGATTTAGCAGCAGAGAGAATAATTTTTCAGCTTTTGTATGATCTTCAGGGTGTAAGTAATCAAATAGGTTTTTTTGCTTAAGTTCAATTGGATTGTAACCAAGTATTTTCTTTACAGATGGGCTCAGATAGTCTATAAGCCGGCCATGTTTTATAATGGCAAAAATATCGGATGAGTTTTCTATTAGTTTCCTGAAATGCTCTTCGCTTCTTTTAAGCATTTCTATTGCCATTTGTTTTTCATTTTCACTTTCCCTTTGCCTGATAGCATTGGCTATGGCTGTTGGTAATCTTGTGAGGTTTCCTTTAAGGATATAATCATCTGCGCCATTCTTTATACACTGCACTGCGAATTCTTCAGAAACGGTTCCTGTTACAAGTATAAAAGGAACTTCCCGATAGTCTTTTTTGCAAATATTTAGGGCTTCAATGGAATTGAAGTTAGGAAGTGAGTGATCTGAAAGTATGACATTGGGAATAAATCTTTGCAAATGTTGAACATAGCTAATTCTGTCAGACGCCCTGAGGATAGTAAAATTTAAGTTTGATTTTTTTAGGGCTCTTTCGATCAGTCCGGCATCATCATCATTGTCTTCTAACAATAAAATCCTGAGTGGGTTTTCGATAATTTTAAGCGTTAGATTGAGGAATTTGATTTAATAGCAACCAAAAAAGCCCTACATCAGCTACTGCTTTCATAAAACCTTCAAATTGTACGGGTTTAGATACAAATGCATTTACACCCAGTTTATATGACTGTAACAGGTCTTTTTCTTCTTTTGAAGATGTTAACATTACAATTGGAATATGCTTTTTGAGAGGATCGTTTTTGAGCCTGGTGAGCACCTCTATGCCATCGACTTTGGGCATTTTTATGTCCAGTAAGATAAGTTTGGGCGAGGGATGGTTTTCATCATAAAGATAATCTAGTGCTTCTTTGCCATTTTTTAAATGAAGAAGGTGATTGGCAAAGTTGTGCTTTTTCAAAGCCCTGATTGTCAGGCCTGCATCATCAGGATTGTCTTCAACCAACAGAATTTCAACAATGTGGTTATCCATAATTTCTTTCGCTTTAATTAAAACATTCAAATGGGTAGAGAAAAATAAAATGTCGCACCCTTATTTACTTCACTTTCTGCCCAGACTCTGCCGTCGTGTTTAGTTATGATCCTGTAAATCAGGGCAAGTCCTATACCTGTACCTTCAAATTCTTCAGCAGTATGCAGTCTTTGAAAAACAGAAAACAACTTATGGTAGTATTGCATTTCAAAACCGACACCATTGTCTTTTACGTAAAATGTATGTTCAAAAGTTGAAGTATTACATCCGATTTCTATCTCCGGACGAAAACTTTTTCTTGAGTACTTTATGGCATTGCTCAGAAGGTTAGTCCACACATGTGCCAACATTTTAGCATCTCCACGCAAGACGGGTAAATCTTGAATGTTTAAAACTGAATATCGGGTTGGTCGCAGAAACTTCATTTTCCTGTAATACTTTTTGAAGCAAGGAATTTATATCTCCGTCCGTTTTGTTTAAATCGTGCCTGCTGATTTTTGAAAAAGCGAGCAGGTCATCAATCAGAATTCCCATTTGGACAGCATTGCGAATGACTGTATTCAGTATTTTAAGTCCATCCTCATCCAGTTTCTCCGCATAATCATCAATCAGGATCCTGGAATAGCCATCGATGGATCTGAGTGGTGCTCTCAGGTCATGAGATACTGAGTATGTAATGCTTCTAATTCATGATTTAAGTTCTTAATGCTTTCCTCCTGTTTTTTCTCTTTTTCAATATTTCTATTGACTGCCAGAATACCAATAGGTTTGCCGTTAACATCTTTAATATATGAGCAGGAAGTTGAGATTGGTATTTCCTTGTCATCTGTCCTCCAGTACAAGAATTCTCCACGCCACTCATTGTCTTTTTCTATGGCTGATTTTATTAGCTCCCCAATGTTATCTGGTGGTGATACTTTGCTCCTCAGAAGGCTAAATACTTGATTGCCAATTGCATTTTTTGCTTTATAACCATAGAGTTGTTCAGCTGCATTGTTCCATGAATTTATTTTAAAATCCAGGTCCGAGCCTATAATAGCATCAGAAGCATTCTGGACCATAAAAGATTGGTACTGAAATAATTCTTCCTTTAAAATCCGCTCTGTAATATCATAGATCATACCACATATTGCATACACCTGCTCATTATCGTCTATGATCGGAAATAAGCTGGTAAGGGTCGAAGTTTTAACGCCATCCTGCATAAAAGTGTCTTCAAAATAATGGGATATTTTATAATTTATAACCTTTTCTTCCCTTCTTAAAAGTTTTAAATATGATTCCTCAGCCAGAATATCTTTGACCTTTTTTCCTATGAGTTTATGATAGGGAAGATTTAAGCTTTGGCTGTATTTTTTATTTACCTGAACAAATCTTCCTTCCAGGTCTTTTTTATAGATCATGGCAGGCATGTTGTCCATGATAGACTGCAAAGCAACCCCAATTTCGTTTAATGACCCTCTGCGTATTTTCCTGAGTTCTAAGGTATAACAATAGAAAGAAACAGATTGCCAAAAGTGTCTTGAAAGTACATAATAACAGTATGATATAGGTCAGTTTGAAGCTTTGTATACTTTCTTTTGTGTTTTGGATCCGGATTAGAAGTAGCTTGTTCTCTTCAGCTTTGATAATGGTAATTATTTTAATAAACTTGTCCATGGCCTTCTGGCCTTCATCAAGCAACAGAATAAAAGTACCGTCCTTCCTTTTTTTATTTTTAGAGTAATTAAGGGTTTTTCCAGATGAAAGATTCTTAACATCATGGCATCTAAAAGGGAATATGATCTAATAACCTAGACAGGATTGTCCATAACAAGCTTTTTTAATTGCAGAATGAATATTTAATATCTCCCTTCTTTTTATGTAAGATGTCAGATATTGGTCATTTCCCCTAAACAAATAACCTCTCTGTCGAGATTATCCTTCTGTTCGCAGATTTTGAATTTCTTCAGCCTTTAAAAAAACTTTCCGGGTGTGTGTTATACACATTGTATCTTCCTTGTACTTTATACTGTAGTAATAAAAGATGACAGATAAAACAGCTAATATTACAACCACAAAGGAAAAACGGGTCAGTAATTTATTTTTCGGGGTGAATGTCATTTGGCTCGGATAACCGTGTTAAAAAAAAGGCTCTTTAAAAAGTATTCAAACCGAATATACATACAGTAATTCATATAATAAAAATACGTAACCTCTGGTTTTTCCCTGAATTTTATCCCTCTCAAAAATGATTGACCAAATATTAAAACGGTTTTCTTTCACTGCACTTAACCAAATGCAGCAGGAAATGCTTGAAACGGTTAATTTGTCTAAAGACACCATTTTACTCTCGCCAACAGGCTCAGGTAAAACCCTTGGATTTTTACTCCCACTAATATCTTTAATAAAAAGTGGAGAAAATGGGATCCAGGTTTTGATAACTGCACCTTCAAGAGAACTGGCCATTCAGATAGAGCAGGTTTTTAAGCTGATGGGAACAGGCCATAAAGTAAGCTGTTGCTATGGAGGGCATACCATCAGAACAGAAACAAATACCCTGACAGAAGCACCTGCAGTTTTGATAGGTACCCCTGGAAGGATATGTTATCATATCAGAAAAAGAAACATTAACCTGGATACTGTAAAGGCGGTGGTCCTGGATGAATTTGATAAATCCCTGGAGCTGGGTTACAAGAAAGATTTCATGTACATTTTCGACCACATGCGGAACCTTGAAAAAAGGATCCTTACTTCTGCAACCAAAGGTGGCGAGGTTCCTGAATTTGTAGGTTTAACTTCTGTTACAGAATTAAATTACCTGAAGGATGAAGCAGTTTCAGGCTTAAAGCAAAAGTATGTGATATCCAATCAGAACGATAAACTGGATGCTTTGATGAAGCTGGTAGGAGTGCTTCAGAACAAGGCCATGCTGGTATTTTGCAACCACCGGGATGCAGTAGAAAGAATCAGTGAGGCACTTGATAAGCATGGGGTTGTACATGATATTTTCCATGGCAAGCTGGAACAGCAGGACAGGGAAAGAGCTTTGATCAAATTCAGGAACGGGACGAGCAAAGTTTTAATTACCACAGATCTGGCATCCAGGGGATTAGATATTCCTGAAATTGAAGCGGTGGTACATTATCAGTTGCCACCTGATGAAAATGCCTTTGTACACAGAAATGGCCGGACAGCCAGGATGCATGCTGAAGGAGTGTCTTATGTGATATTAAGAGAAGATGATAAACTGCCGGAATACATTAAGCAGACTGTAGAAGAGGAGAAATTACCGGAAGATATTGTACTGCCTGAAAGATCGGTGTGGGAGACCATTTATATCAGTTGTGGCAAAAAGGACAAAGTCAATAAAATAGACATTGTGGGCCTTTTATTGCAGAAAGGAAAATTAGAAAAAGAGGAGTTAGGTAAAATAGAAGTTTTAGACTTCTGCGCTTTTGCAGCAGTTAAACGCAACAAAGTGCAAAACCTTGTTGCGCTTTTGAAGAATGAGAAAATTAAGAAAAAGCAGGTGAAAATTGAAGTTGCCAGGTAATTACTCTCCCGTATCTGTCAGCTTAATGCTATAATCTGTTAGTTCTATCAGGCGGTCTTTAAATAGTCCGCCTATTGTTTTTTTAAAAGCCTTTTTACTGATTTTTAATTTTTCATAGACATCTTCAGGAGAACTTTTGTCGCCCAGCTCAAGTTTTCCTCCACTGGTTTTAAGTACATGGAGTATCCTGGTCTTGGCATCTTCAATATGCTCATAGCCCTGGGCCTGTAAGCTGAGGTCAATCTTATGATCATCACGTATTTTCTTTACAAAGCCTCTCTTTTTGTCCCCAGTCGTGATGACTTCAAATATCTCGTTTTTGTAGATCAGGCCCAGGTGCTTGTCATTGATAATGGCATTATAACCCAGATCGGTCCTGTCTGCAATGAGAAGGTCAACAGCATCGCCTTCTTTCAGCTCAAGATCAGAGTTGTCGAGGTAGCGTGCCCATTTTGATGTGGCAACCACACGGCCTGTTTCATGGTCGCGGTACAGGTACACAATATATCCCCGGCCTACTTCCATAGGAGCGTTTTGTTCCC
>JANYCH010000052.1 GCA_025360395.1 Cytophagales bacterium
TTCTTTGGGTTCATTGCCAAAGTCGCCTTCTGATCCCTTTCTTGTTCGTATCCTTTAACCATAATTAAATTTTATCTACCATGTAAACTACCTGGATAACCAACAAATAAAGAAATGAACCAAACATGATTTTCTTTGCCGCCTTGTCATTAGAGCAATCTTTCATTAAAGAAAAGGTCTGAATTAAGAACATGACACCGGCAAATGTTGCTACAATTCCGGAATTAATACCAGTAAGGCCAAACTTGACAGGTAGTAATCCAAGAGGGATTAAAAACAAAACATAAATCATAATTTGAAAAGCGGTATTCATATCCTTGCCTCCGCCAGAAGGAAGTAACCTAAAACCTGCACGCTTATAATCTTCATCTAAAACCCAGGCAATAGCCCAAAAATGCGGGAATTGCCAAATAAATTGTATAGAAAAAAGTGTTATAGCATGTATGTTAATGTTTTCTGTCGCAGCAACCCAACCAATAAGCGGTGGCAATGCGCCAGGAATTGCGCCAACAAAAACAGCTATTGGGCCAACTCTTTTTAATGGTGTATAAACAAAAGCATATAAAAACAAGGATGCGGATGATAACATGCAGCTTAGCATGTTCACTTTAAACATCAGGATAAAACTCCCGACAAGGAAGGTAACAATCGCGAATATACCAGCTTGAACAGAAGTTAAACGGCCACTTGGCAATGGACGCGACATAGTCCTTTTCATCAGCTTGTCATATTCTTCTTCCAGTAATTGGTTAATCGTATTGGCAGAACCAGTAATAAGAAAACTTCCTATTGTAAACCATAGTAAAACTGGATCGAACTGAAATACCGGCCTTGCCAATGTATAACCAACAGCTCCGGAAAAAACAACAAAAAAGGATAAACGGAACTTCATCAGTTCCCAGTATGCCTTTGCAGTTTCTTTGTAATTTAAAGTGTGTGATGCTACCAACATATAAAACTAGAGCACATTTGTACTTTTTTCAAGTTGCAATTTACTTATTAACCATGAGTAAAACTGCAATCCAAACAATAAAGTCGCCAAGAAAAGATGTATTGGTTGGGCAAATCGTGGGATAGAAAATTTTGCCATGACAACGCCAAACAAGTATTCAAGTACCAAAATAAAAACTATAGCTAAAGATAGCTTACCAGGTAAATCTGTTGAACCAGATTTTTTAAGTAAGCTTGTTACAAACCATAAATTCAAACCAACAATGATGATGGCCAATACCCTGTGAAATATGTATACATTTCCCAATTGATTTATCCAGGCATCCCTCATAGTATCATTAAATTGAATCGCCACTGTATCTATTTCTTGTCGAACCTGTGTCCCAATAAGAATTTGTACCAGTGTTAATGATGAAAGCAGCAAAATGAAATTACGCTTTTCAAAATTAGTCTTCCAATCAGGCTGTATGGTTTTAGCCAATAGGTATAATGCAAACGATAGTATTACCAAAGCAATTAACATATGAATGGTAATCATGTACTTCGAAAGATTTGTTGAAACGACTTTAGCACCAATAAACCCCTGGATACCAGTGAGAATTACAATCACCAGAGAAATATAAAATAAATTTGGTTGAAGTTTTATAAATCTAAAAGAATATAAGACTGTAGCAAATACAGAAACTCCAAGAATTGCACCCAATAATCTATTTAAATACTCAATCCAGGTTTTAAATACATTAAAATCAGCAATGAAATGATTCCCAACTTTAAATTGCTGCTTATAATCTGTCGGTAATTGAGAAACATTTGTAGGAGGGATCCATGTACCAAAACACTTGGGCCAATCCGGACAACCCATTCCTGAACCAGTACTTCTTACTATGCCCCCTGCTGCAATAACAAGGTAAATAAGAAGTACTGAGGTTAATACAAGTTTTCTAAACGTACTTGTATCAGTGTGCATTTGAAGCCTTCATCTCTTCCTGCTCTTCTTTCACCATCTCAGCTTCATAAGGGAGATTTGATTCTGGAGTAGATGATAAAGGTATATTTTGAGGAATAAAGTCGTCAGCTGCACCTGGTTTACTGTAGTCATAAGGCCATCTGTAAACAATAGGTATTTCACCTGGCCAATTACCATGTCCAGGATTAACAGGAGTAGTCCATTCCAATGTATTAGAATGCCACGGGTTCATTGGCGCTTTTTTACCTTTAAATATGCTGTAAAGGAAGTTGAACACGAAAATAAACTGGGCAGAGAAGGTTACAAAAGCCGCAACACTGATGAACGCGTTCAGATCAGTAAAGGTATCGAAAGCTTGGAATCCTGTCCAAGAATAATACCTTCTAGGGAATCCGGCTATTCCTATATAGTGCATTGGGAAGAATACAAGATATGCACCAACAAAAGTCACCCAGAAGTGGATATATCCAAGCCTGTTATCCATCATCCTTCCAAACATTTTAGGAAACCAATGGTAAACACCAGCCACCATTCCGAAGAAAGAAGCAGATCCCATTACAAGGTGAAAATGCGCTACCACAAAATATGTATCGTGTAATTGAATATCAAGAGCAGCATTACCTAAAATTAATCCGGTTAGTCCTCCTGAAATAAAGTATGACACAAGACCGATGGAAAATAACATAGCAGGAGTGAATACTATATTACCTCTCCACAAAGTAGCTATATAGTTAAATGCTTTTACTGCTGAAGGCACTGCAATAATTAAAGTAAGAAGCATGAATATTGATCCTAAGAAAGGATTCATTCCTGTTACGAACATGTGATGGGCCCAAACGATAAAGGACAAGAATGCAATCCCAAAAATAGAACCAATCATTGCCTTGTAACCAAATATCGGCTTGCGCGAATTAGTTGCAATAATTTCAGAAGTAATACCTAATGCAGGAAGCAATACAATATAAACCTCCGGGTGACCTAAGAACCAGAATAAATGCTGAAATAACAATGGACTACCACCAACATTATGTAATGCTTCTCCTGCAATATAAATTTCTGATAGATAGAAACTTGTACCGAAGCTTCTGTCAAAAATCAATAATAAAGCAGCAGAAAACAACACAGGAAAAGAAAGTACTCCAATAATAGCTGTCACAAAAAATGCCCAGATTGTTAGAGGCATTCTGAGGAATGACATACCAGCAGTTCTCAGGTTAATTACTGTGGTGATGTAATTAATACTTCCTAATAAACTGGAAACAATGAATATTGCCATACTGCAAAGCCATAATGTCATACCCAAACCTGAACCAGACATAGCTTGAGGTAATGCACTTAGAGGAGGATAAATCACCCATCCACCACTCGCTGGACCCGTTTCAGTGAAAATTGAAACAAACATTATCACACTTGAAAGAAAGAAAAACCAATAAGAAAGCATATTCAGAAAACCTGAAGCCATATCCCGGGCACCAATCTGGAGAGGGATAAGGAAATTACTGAATGTACCACTTAATCCCGCTGTTAATACAAAGAATACCATGATTGTACCGTGCATTGTAACCAAAGCGAGGTAAAATTCAGGGTTCATTTTACCATTTTCAATCCAGCCTCCCAATAAAGGTTTAAGCCATTCAAGGCTCTGACCGGGAAAACCTAATTGTAAACGGAACAACATTGACATTCCTCCTCCGATAATTGCCCAAAACATCCCAGAAATAAGGAATTGCTTTGCGATTACTTTGTGGTCTTCAGAAAATATATATTTCCTGATAAAGGGAAGTTCGTGATGCTCGTGTTCATGATCATGTGCATGGACATCATCATGAGAATCTATATGTAAATTAACTGTAGACATATGTATTGGAAATTATAATGATGATAGTTCGTCTTTATGAACTTTTGTTTCTGTAGCCTTTGGTGTGGCAGTTACTTTCTTTAAAGTCTCAGCAAAGTAATCTTCGTTTTGAGATTTCCAGCTTTTCTGAGATGCTACCCATTTTTGATATTCAGCAGGCTCATCCACAACAACGAGGAACCTCATTGCAAAATGGCCTCTTCCACAAACCTCAGTACAAGCCAGTTCATAATTAAACTTAGGATCACCAGTTTTTGTCCTCATTTCATTTGTTGAAATTGTAGGAGTAAACAAAAAACTAGTTTGCATCCCTGGCACAGCATCCATTTTGACCCTGAAGTGAGGAAGAAACACACTATGTATAACATCTCTTGCCCTGATTTTTAATAACACAGGGTTGCCTTTTTGAAAGTGTAATTCCCTAGGAATAAAATCGTCTTCTGAACTTTTATCTTCCACCTTAATTCCAAATTCATTGTTAGGATCAATTCTGCGGAAATTATATTCACCTAATCTATTATCCTTACCAGGATAGCGGACTTGCCAAGCAAACTGTTTTCCCATTATCTCTATAACCGTAGAATTAGCAGGTGCTTCAGTCTGAGTAATATTCGTCCATAATTTCAAACCTGAAAAAAGGAGGATTACCAATACAATAGCGGGAACAATAGTCCAGATTCTTTCTATAGTATGGTTATCAGGATAGAAATAACCCCTTCTGTCTTCCTTATAAGCATATAAATAAGGGAATACGAATAGTAATATATTAGTTATTACAAAAGCTATGAGAATGACAATCATAGATATCCAAAACAATGAGTCAGCTTCTGCACCATGAATTGAGGCAGCATCTGGTAAATAATCCTTCTTGGCAATTTCATGATAACCAAACATTCCTACAAAGAACACAATCATGAAAATTACGAACAGAATACCGTGTACTTTGTTACCTGCAACATCCACACGTTTATTGTATGAGCCTTTTAACACATTTAACAAAACCTGCGTACGAAATAGTAAGGCAAATACTATTGCAAACAGTAAAATCCCTGAAATTATAAGTATAGATATCATATTAGAAACTAAATAATTTTTAACCTTTAACTGCTAAATATCGTGATGAATGCTTTCCTCTAACAGGGGATGATTCTTAGGTATTAACAAAGCTTTTGAAAGAAATGTTAGTGAAATCAGTGCAAATATTCCAAAATAAATCATGATTGATCCAATTTCGAGAAAACCAAAATCACTATGTCCTTTTGTTGTCCCAGGCATAATCATCAGATAGAAATCTATCCAGTGACCAAATAATAAACCTATACAAACAATCTTAAGGAAAATCTTAAGTCTCTTTGTTTCCCTCGTCATCAACACTATGAAAGGAAACACAAAATTAATGAAGATATTAAAGAAGAACAGGAACCTGTAATACTGGCCAAAACGATCCAACCTGTCTACAAAGTATCCGATCTCTTCCGGAATGTTGGCATAGAAAATCAAAAGGAACTGTGCAAACCAAACATAAGTCCAGAATATTGAGAAGGCGAAAATAAGTTTTCCCAAATCGTGTAAGTGACTGTCATTAACAATTTTAAGGTATCCTGCATCTTTTAAGAAAACGATGATCAGGGTAATTGCTGCTAAACCGCTTACATGCCAGCTTGCAAGCACATACCAACCAAACATTGTACTGAACCAGTGAGTGTCAATTGACATAACCCAATCCCATGCAGAAGTTGAAGAGGTAACTCCAAAAATCAAAAGGAAAGTAGCTCCCCAAACTATACTTTTATCATAGTGATTTACACCACCATTCAAGTCTTCCTGTAATGAGTGCCTCCTCATAGCAAGAAACACAACAAACCAAAGAACGAAATAGGCGATCATTCTTCCAAGAAAGAAAGGTGTATTTAGAAATCCAGACTTACCGGCAATAATTTTATCATAATTTTCACTGCCCTTATCCATTATACCTTCATGAGTCCAATGGAATAAATCATGAGATCCGAAAAAGAATACTAACAACATAGAAACTGCAGCAAACGGAAGGTAATATCCGAATGACTGAGGAATCCTTATAAATGCGGCTGACCAACCTGCATAGGATACGTAGTTGTAAGCACAAAAGAAAATCCCAACAACTGCTATACCTGTAAAGAATACATTATTTACCCACAAGGTTGCAAACAAGCGTTGAGTCCAGTGAAAAGCATGTTCGCCTCCATGTGCCACAGCTGCAGCACCTTCATGACCTTCTGCAGCATGGCTTTCACCATTTAGCAAAAGAAATATACCTACTGCCAGAAAAATAATCCCAAGGACAATTGTTATCCAAAGCTTGTTTCTTAAGCCAGAAGTAAAAACAAATTTCTCTTCCAGATCTACGTGATGATGTTCGACGTGAACTCCCATTATTTGAATTTTATATTAGAATGAAATTATTGTTGCTTTTGAAGTTGTTGCACATAATGTACAATCTTCCATCTGTCTTCTACACTTACCTGAGAAGCGTGTGGCCACATTCTGTTTCTTCCAAATGTTATAGTATGGAAAATATGTCCTGCCTTGTCTTCTGCCACCCTACCTTTTGAATAAGAAGGAACCCCTTTGTACATTTCACCTACTAATCCATCTCCCTGACCAGTTTCACCATGACAATGCTGGCAATATCTTTCATACAGAACTTTTCCGTCTGCCAGAACTGCAGGTGTTGAATCAATTGGATTCTTAATTGTTCTTCCTGCTAATTCGAAACTGTCCTTATGCAAATGATAAATATTAGGTTCTTCATCAAGCGATTCCTTCAAAGGATTATAACCATTTCTTCTAATGGTATTTTTTGCAGGAACCCTCATGTTCATGTTGTGGGGGTTATTAGGATTGGAACTGTAATCATCACCATACTTTTTATCAACAACCTGAGTTAGTGGTTCATAGGCATCAGAAACATACATTTGAGAAGCATACTCCCTTCCTGTGTCTTCCTTACCTCTTGAACAAGAGAAGATCAGTATTGAAAGTATTGCGAAAAGAAAATAGATATTTTTCATTTTTAAGTCTTGTCTGAATTAAACTTCTTTTTCAAAAACTTCAGAGGCTCCGTTATCCTTTAAAATCTGATTGATCTTGTCTAGGGCCAAATGATTTCTGTCTAGTTGAATTGCCACAATAAATTTATCGTCAGTACTTCTGGGGTCAAACATCACAGGAGTTAAACCAGGAAGAAGTTTTGCAATAACAAAGAAGGTCAGGGTCATCCCATAAGCGGTGAATAACACTGTACACTCAAAAGTTACCGGAATAAAAATTGGGATTGCAGCATTTGGCTTACCACCTATGTTCATCGGCCAGTCAATGCCCATCATGGAATAGATCATGGTAATACCAAGGATCATACCTAATGTACCAAACATAAAGGCCACTATGTCTATACGGCTCCTTTCATATCCTAACGCCCGGTCTAAACCGTGTACAGGAAAGGGTGTAAAGACTTCATGTATCTTAACTCCCTCATGGCGAATATGTTCTACTGAATGCAGCAATACATCTTCGTCATCAAATATACCAACCAGGAATTTACCTTGTACAGACATGATTAAGATTTGTTATTATTAACAGATGAAGATTTCAAAATAGACTTAACCTCAGCCATGTTGATTACCGGAAGGTATTTTGCAAAAAGGAAGAAGCAAGTGAAGAACAAACCAAAAGAGAAGATGTAATCTCCAATGTCATACATTGTAGGATAGAACATGGTCCAGCTTGAAGGAAGGTAATCTCTGTGAAGTGAGCTCACAATGATCACGAAACGTTCGAACCACATACCGATGTTTACAATGATACTGATGACAAATGTAGCGGCAATGTTTCTGCGGATCTTGCGGAACCAGAATAACTGCGGTGAAATAACGTTACAAGTCATCATGGAAGCGTAAGCCCACCAATATGGACCAGTTGCACGGTTGATGAAACAGTAGCTTTCATATTCTACTCCTGAGTACCAGGCGATAAAGAACTCTGTGATATAAGCAACTCCTACAATAGAACCTGTAAGTGTAATGATCTTATTCATTGATTCTATGTGATTTACAGTCACATAATCCTCAAGTTTGAATACTTTTCTTGTTACAAGCATCAGTGTTAACACCATGGCAAAGCCAGAGAAAATAGCACCTGCAACGAAATAAGGAGGAAATATAGTGGTATGCCACCCAGGAATAACTGAAGTAGCAAAGTCCATACTTACAATTGTGTGAACAGACAATACAAGAGGAGTTGATACACCTGCTAATATTAAGCTTACCTGCTCATAACGCTGCCAATCTTTAGCACCACCGCTCCAGTTAAAGCTTAAAGCACCATATACAGTTCTTGAGATCCCGGTAGCTCTTTCCCTGATCGTGGCAAGGTCAGGAATCATCCCAACATACCAGAAAAGAATAGATACTGAAAGATATGTACTGATCGCAAAAACGTCCCAGATAAGAGGTGAGTTAAAGTTAACCCAAAGGGAACCGTAGGTGTTAGGAAGTGGCAAACACCAGTGTGCCAGCCAGGTACGTCCAACGTGCATCAAAATAAAGCTACCTGCACAGAATACCGCGAAAATAGTCATCGCTTCTGCAGCACGGTTAATAGAAGTTCTCCATTTTTGGCGGAACAATAAGAGCACAGCCGAAATTAATGTTCCTGCATGACCGATACCTACCCACCAAACGAAGTTGGTGATATCCCATGCCCAACCGATGGTCCTGTTCAATCCCCAGACTCCTAAACCAACAGTCCATGTTTTGTACAAACAAAAACAGCCGTATAATAAAAGTAGTACAGAGATTGTAAAAGCTACAATCCATAATTTAGTTGGCTTGCCTTCTACCTGTTTGCAAATGTCATTAGTAACGTCGTGTAATTTCTTACCACTTGTAACTAAAGGTGCTCTTACCGGTGATGTAACTTGCATTTTCTGAATAAAATTAAGCTTCTGTATTTCTGATTTTACTTAAGTATGATACTGAAGGTCTGACATTCAACTCCTCCAAAACATAGTACATACGCTTTTTGTGTTCGCGTTCTAATAGCTTGAAGATTTCACTTTCACCATTGTTCATATCTCCGAAAACAATTGCATCTGTTGGGCAGGCTTGTGCACATGCAGTTACAATCTCACCATCAATTGGACGTCTGTTGTTCTTTTTGGCATTCAGTTTACCTTCCTGGATTCTTTGAACACACATTGAACATTTCTCCATCACACCTCTCGCACGAACTGTAACATCTGGATTCAATACCATTTTACCAAGGTCTGAGTTCATATGGAAATCAAACGCTTCGTTTTCAGTATATCTGAACCAGTTGAAACGACGTACTTTATAAGGACAGTTGTTAGCACAATATTTCGTACCAATACAACGGTTGTATGTCATCTGATTTAAACCTTCGCTGCTGTGTGTTGTAGCAACAACCGGGCAAACAGTTTCACATGGTGCATTGTTACAATGCTGGCACATCATAGGCTGGAAAACTACCTGAGGGTTCTCAGAAGGATCTTCCATTTGATGATACATGTCCACAAGGTTAACATTTTCCTTTTCTGCAACTTCATGAGACATATCGCTGGTATAATACCTGTCTATACGAATCCAATACATGTCTCGACTTCTGGAAATCTCATCTTTTCCAACAACCGGTATATTATTTTCTGCCTGGCAGCTTATAACGCAAGCTCCGCAACCTATGCAAGAGTTAAGGTCAATGACCATACCCCATGAATGGTTGTTTCTTTCGCGCATTTCCCACATTGACAATGTAGTAGCTCCCACTGCTCCATCTGCAGTAGCAACTGTTGGAAAATGACGGCCAGCTGCAGGGTTCTTCTTATATTCTTTTAAATTTGATTCCTGCACGATATCCCTCCCCATAATAGTCTGGTGGGTTTGTGTCATAGCCAATTTGTATTCAATCTCTGAAGATTTTACATCAACATTAGATGTAACACTATAATTGACAATACCTTTTGCTACAGAAAGCAATGGATAGGCGTTTACGCCCACATTGTTACCAGCTTTTCCAACTTTTTCCCTTCCATAACCAATTGCAATCCCAACTGTATCAGGAGCCTGGCCTGGCTGTACCAAAACAGGAATATCAATAGATACACCATTTGCCTTTAATGAAGCAATTTTGGTAACCCCAAACTCCATCTTGATATTTAGCTTTTTAGCCAAAGATATTGGGATAGTAAGGTAATTTTCCCAGGTTGTTTATGAGAAAATAGGAATGGGATGTGGTTCTAATGGAATTGCTAATAATCCATGGATACTTGAATTCCCAGATCCAATAACAAAAACAACCTGGGAAAATTACCTTACTATCCCAATATCTTTGGCTAAAAAGCTAAATATCAAGATGGAGTTTGGGGTTACCAAAATTGCTTCATTAAAGGCAAATGGTGTATCT
>JANYCH010000081.1 GCA_025360395.1 Cytophagales bacterium
GTCCCTGTCATGAAATTGCTTTAGAAACTCAATCTCATTTTGACCTTTAAATGATAAAAAATCCTCCATGTCGAATTTGTGTTAACCAAAGAAAGTTACGAAAATTTTAGATAAACGTAATTATCTGGGCTCTACTATAAAATTATTCAAGAGCTATCAGCTAATACCCATTACCTATTTGCCAATTTTAATGATTCTTTTCGCCCCTTTTGATGTTTGTTGTATCGGTCCTCGATTCCTCCCCGTCAATTGTTTGCTCCCGGCCGGCACTGTCATTTGAAATTGCATTTTCAAATGTTTTGCCGCCCCTTGTATTGTCATTTTGGTCATTGCCATTCTCTTTGCATGATAGAAGGCCTGAAGCCACTAAGGCAGCTAAAAAGTATTTCATAATTTTCATGGTGATAGTTTAATGTTTTGAAGCTTACAAAAAAACCGTGCTAGGTTCATTAAGCATAATCTCTTACGGCATGTTTATTTAGTAGTGCCATCAATCTATTTTTTATGCACCTGAGCCATATTCATTTTATTTTAAATCCAGCATCTGGCCAGGATGAGCCAATACTTTCTTATATCAACGATGTCTTTGCCGGTTCTGAAATTAAATGGGATATATCTGTAACAAAGGAAAAAGGTGATGCAAGAAGATTTGCAATAGAGCAAGTTGGTAAAACAGACCTTATTGCTGTGTATGGCGGTGATGGAAGTGTTTCAGAGGTTTCGGGAGGGCTAATTAATTCTCAAACACCCCTTGCCATCATTGCAGGCGGCACTGCAAATGTTATGGCCAAAGAACTGGGCATGCCGATTGATACTATTGAAGCCCTTGGATTATTGCGGGATGGAAGCTTTTCATTCAAAGAAATAGACATGGGCACTGCAAATGATGTCCCCTTTATATTGAGGGTGAATTTTGGGATATTGGCTGATATGGTGAGCAATACTGACCGTGAATTAAAAAATTCGATTGGCCAGTTAGCTTATGGGGTTTCTACAATTCAAACAATCAATAAAGCAGAGGCCGTCAAATATTTTTTAGAAATTGACGGAATTAAAGTTGAAGAAGAAGGTGTGGCTTTAACAATTACAAATTCCGGAAATATTGGAATAAAAGATTTTAAAATCCTGCCTGATATAAGTATATCTGATGGATTTTTGGACGTTGTATTACTTAACAGTGTTGACCTGGTTTCGCTCGTTAAGGTGGCAGGATCTACTCTTTTTCAAACCAGTTCGGATATTTTGAAACATTGGAAATGCAAAGAGATCAAAATCACGACAGAAAATCCGGTATCCTGGATCTGCGACGATTTTGAGCAAAATAACGACCATGTGCACATCAAAATTTCACCCTCTTTGTTGAGGGTCCTTGTTCCTGAATTTGTTTCAAAATCCTGATCCAATATGTTGACAAGAATTAAAAGCTATTGGATTATATGTGTCATATTTTTTCAGAAAATAGCAGATCATACACACAATACTATTTTTGGTGCCCCTACTTTAAAAAGAAGTAAAATAACGGCCAATCTCTTTCTGGGTGGCCAATATAACCTTCAGGGATTGACCAGATTAAAAAAAATCGGCATCACAGCCATTATCAATATGCGAATGCATTCTATTTACACTTTAGCGCATTATCAGGGTTTTCAGTATTTGCACCTTCCCACAGTTGACAATACTGCGCCAAAGCTAAATGACCTTATAGAAGGGGCCGAATTCGCCGATAATGAAATAAAAAATGGAGGTAAGGTCTATATTCACTGCAGGCAAGGTCATGGTAGGGGCCCTAGTATGGCCATAGCTTACTTATTAAAAATAGGAACAACTTATGACGATGCTTATAAATTGGTAAAGAGGGTGCGGACTTTTATTAATCCTAGAATGGAACAGATTGAACGCCTGAAAGAATTGGAAACATACTATAGTCATCAAAAAATAGAAAATTCAGTTATAATTTAATCCTTAAATAAATAAATATGAGATGGTTAGGAAGAGGTTCGAGCGGTAATGTAGAAGACAGGAGAGGAATGGGTGGCCCGTTGGCGATAGGTGGAGGATTGGGGACAGTTGTACTTGTCATAATCAGCATGTTAATGGGTGGTAACCCGCTGCAATACCTGAATGTTGCCCAGGAACCAACTGAGAATGCAAAAACGCCCGAAAAGGACGAACAAGCCAAATTTGTATCTGTTGTTTTAAAAGATACCGAAGATGTTTGGGCTAAGATATTCACTGAACAACTTGGTAAAACCTATCAAAACCCAAAGCTGGTTATTTTTAGCAGAGGTGTTCAGTCTGGCTGTGGCAATGCTAGTTCATCTACGGGTCCTTTTTATTGTCCGCTCGATAGCAAAGTATACATAGACCTTAGTTTTTATGATGACCTCAAATCCCGATTTGATGCACCAGGGGACTTTGCTATGGCTTATGTAATAGCACATGAAGTTGGCCATCATGTGCAAAATTTAATGGGCATTTCGGATAAAATAAGACAAGAACAGGAAGGGGCCAGTGAAAAAACTGCTAACAAATATTCTGTTAAATTAGAACTTCAGGCCGATTTTTTGGCTGGTGTATGGGCTCATTATGATCAGAAATATAACAATGTATTGGAGCCAGGCGATATTGAAGAAGCCCTTACTGCTGCAAATGCAATTGGAGATGATAGGCTTCAAAAGCAGGCACAAGGGGAAATTACACCCGATGCCTTTACTCATGGAACTTCTGAACAAAGAATGTATTGGTTTAAAAAAGGTTATGAGACCGGAGACATTACTCAGGGTTATGAATTGGTAAACCCAAACTAAATTAATCCAGGGGAAAAAAAAGACTGGAATGATTTAAGTTAACAAGGTGCTTCAAACTATCTGGTATAGTTGTATTAAGGTTTTTTGAATTTTCTGCTTCAAATGGAGCTGGATTACCCAATGTGTTTGATTGTGATAATTTTGAATTGATTGGAGAGTTAGATCTTAATTTATTTTTCATATAACATAAATTTTATGTTTTACCAAAAAAGGCATGCCGTTACAAGGACAGTTGCTATTTTTCAATTGACATAAATTTTTTTCTGTCTTCGCGATTCGTATTTTTACATTCATAATTTGTAACCGTGTCAAAAAAAACATTCAAAAAATTAGTCTCTACCTGTATTCCTGTTCAGGTTGACAATGTAGATACTGATCAGATCATACCGGCCAGATTTTTAAAGGCCACTTCTCGTGAAGGTTTTGGAGAAAATCTTTTCAGAGATTGGAGATACAATCCTGACAATACTCCAAAATCGGATTTCATAATGAATTCCGGCAAATACTCTGGTCGCATTCTGGTTGCCGGAAATAACTTTGGTTGTGGTTCGAGCAGGGAACATGCTGCATGGGCAATAGTGGATGCTGGTTTTGATGTTGTTGTTTCAAGTTTCTTTGCAGATATTTTCAGAGGAAATTCGTTAAATAATGGTTTGTTGCCAGTGCAGGTAAGTCCTGCTTTTTTGCATGAAATTTTTACTGCTATAAACCATAATCCCAAGGCAGAATTAGAGGTCGATCTTGAATCTCAACAAATTATTATAGTTTCAAACGGACATTCAGAACAGTTTGAAATTAACCCATATAAGAAAATGTGCCTTATAAATGGTTATGACGATATTGACTATATTCTTAGCATGAAGGATAAAGTCGAATCGTACGAGAAAAGTAAGGAGTTTAATTTTTAATAGTGGAAGTTGTGCAAAATGCAGTGCACAGCACTTACTTAACAATAACTCTCATAGTCTATTCTTATAATGATTGAGAGTGGATATTTCACCAAATTTGGTAATGATATTACATCTATAAACAAAGACTTTTATTAATTATTTAGCTATCAGGTTGTTTTGCACCTAGTTAGAAGGTTTATTTCATTTCATTTATTGCACGTATGAAATTGTACGGTGGTTTTTAGGGAATATTGTATTCCATAAAAACTACAAACATGAAATATATTTTAGTTTTAATTTTTAGTTTTTCAGCATCTTTTATAAGTCCTCTGTTTTCTCAAACATGCAATAGCCTGAACATTGGAATTGGATCAAGCAATACCGCCCCTTGTTTAAATACCAGCACAAGTTTCTGGCGCACAGGTGACTGGCAGCTTCAAAACGATGTCAAATGGTTTATAGACGGTACTCAGGTGGCAACAGGGAGTAACCTGAACTATACCTTCTCTACCACAGGTAGC
Source organism: Cytophagales bacterium (assembly GCA_025360395.1). Taxonomy (GTDB): domain Bacteria; phylum Bacteroidota; class Bacteroidia; order Cytophagales; family UBA9547; genus UBA9547. The sequence goes on from JANYCH010000081.1 coordinate 4,219, forward strand.
CATACAATCAAAATATCAGGTAAATCATCTGACAATACCTGTGTAAAAGAAAATACCTTAGCCATAATCGTCTCTCCTGCTGCAGGTTCTATTACCGGCCCAAATTCAGTAGTAGCCGGACAACAGAACGTTATTTATTCAGTTCCAGACCTGGGTGAGGGAACATATAGCTGGTACACCACAACTGATGCACAGATAGTGGCCGGACAAAATACTAGGCAGATAAGGATTAATTATGGAAATGGTATTGGCAATTCATTCCAGGTGGTGGCGCAATACACCAGTAGGGCGGGTTGCTACAGTAGTAGCAGTTATACAGTTCAAAAAGTACCTGGTAATACAACAGGCAATTGCAACAACCTTGACCTTGCCATTGGCATCAGCAACCCTGGTCCTTGCATCAATTCCAACACCAGCCTTTGGATGACGGGAAGCCAGGCAGTTCAAAATAACCTGGCTTGGTATGTGGACAACCGACAGGCAGGAACAGGCCAAAAGCTGAATTATACTTTTAGCACTTCCGGTCAGCATGTGATAAAACTTGTTGGGAAAACCAGCGACAATACCTGTTCAAAAGAGACCAGCCTTACTGTAAACGTTGCTCCTGTTGTAGGGCCTATTACCGGGCCAACAAAAGTGATGCCCAATACTGACCAGGTTTATTCAGTACCCAATATGGGAACCGGCACCTACAACTGGTGGTATACAACTGATGTGCAGATAACATCAGGACAGAACACCAATTCAGCCACCTATCATTTCGGCCACAGCATCAGCGATAATTTTACTGTGAATGTTGGTTATACCTCAGCTAAAGGATGCTATTCGGAGAGAAATTTGGCTGTTGGTAAAGGATTACCTTGTTCGGATAGTACAATAAAAGCCTATGTTTCAAGAAACGAAATAAGGGTTAGAGCTGCAAAAATGTCTGGTTGCAACACAAGGACTGAGCATCAAATCGGGGACATGGCATATTTTGCAATTCCAGGGAACGTAATTTTATCAAGGCCAATTTTTAGCAGCGACAAGGCGTTTTTGGTAGTTCAAAAGGGTAATTTACTTGATACCATTAGGTTCCAATCAGGTACACAACAGGGCAATGTTCTACTCTATGCATCTTCCACACAAGGTACTCAGCCAGGTACTATCATTACTACCGGAAAAATATCCTTTTGGCTTGAAACAACAACTACAAATGGAGATGTTGCGGTCAATCTATCTTTAAACCTCAACAGGCCGCTTACCATCAATGCGCGGATAGACAACACCATGCTAACCAATCCTCCATTCTCTACCCAAACCTGTCATAAAGATTCTATTTCTCTGTTTGTCAGGAATAATTACAACCCAAATCAGAATGCAATTAGAGGTATTTTTACAATTCAGTTAAATAGTAATGTAGATTATCTGGGATTTAAATCGCCACAGTTTAAATTAGTTTCTCAAGTCGGCAATTTAGTAACCTTCAATACCGATAGCACCCTGGGAACAACTAAGTCATTTAACTTTAAATATTATCTCCGTGGCAAATGCACAAACTTAGATTCCAATAAAACAGTTTCATTTTCCAAGGACCTTTACCGTTTTTCATATTCGGTCCCAACCAATAACAGCCAATTTGCCGACACCAGCACTTTCGCTTACAATGTTTTCAATCCCATCCTGGATTTCCCGGTACTCAGGATACCTCAAACCGGTGCGCCAAATTCGATCTTTGATGGCAGGGTACTGATCAGGAACATTAACCAAACCACACCCTTCAATGGAAAAGTATTTGTAAATTATGCCAATGGCACCGATAGGGTAACATTTATAATAAATAAAATTACAGCATCAGCACCAAATAATGGAACCGCGAAGGTATTACCTGCCAGTATCGTTGTAGCTTCTGACAACCAGTCAGTAAAATTCGAGGTAGAAATATCGAACCTGGCAGCAAATGACAGTGTCATTTTAAATGTCGGACAACAAATTAAACCCTGTCCGGTACCGGCTGTTTTATCCCCTGTGGTAAAAATGTCTTTTGCCTGTTCAGGCGCATTAGCTGCCTGCACCAAGGTTTATCCTCAAAAGACTAATCCGGTAATGAAAATAGAAACCATTGGTACTTTAATTGGCCTTCCTGAAACGATACCCTATTTTAAAGAACTGACTTGCCAGAACACCATTGGAAAATACAGGGAATTTGTATATCCGTTTGTAAGCAAAGGGGCGGTATATAAACCTAAGTTCTACCCAACAGCCACCTTGTACCAGGATTACAGTGTTATCCCTATTGATGGTGTGTCAATGGAAATTAGGCCCAACAAGTCCTCAGGCAGAAAACCTTCAAATTATAAGATTGTTGAAAACAAACACAAACCTATTGATACACGCTTATTGCCAAATGGTTTTCCATGCTCTTCAGAAGTGCCTTTTGTAATCAACGCCGGAGGTATATTTGCCAATGCCAAGACTGACACTTCCTATCATTGGATTGGAACTAATACTCTATACGACGGTGATACCGTACTTGTGAGGGTGAGAGTTTACAATTGTTGCCCTTCAAAATACAAGCAGTTGCCTGAAGGCACTCTTGAAGGCCATTTCAGCACAGATAATTTTTGGGTAGGGCGGAGATATTTCGCCAATGCCTGTGATACAACCAAAGCAACCGATGAATTTCAGGCAAGATTAATCCCAAACTTCCCTAGTGGAACATTTGCCCGTACAACTAACTACTTTCTGCACCATAACATAAGTGCCGACACAACCCTGCCTGCGCATTTAACATTAAATACTTTTAGTCCAGAGGACCGGTTTTCATTAAATAACCTGCGAAGTGGAAGGCTTATAGTAAGGCTAAAGTTTAAAAAGGGACTTAGCCTCAACTCATCTTTTGTACCTTATTTTGAAGCATCAGGCAACAGCAACCAAAGATGGAGAGGTGAAATAAAAGGCTCCACACATCCTCTGGACGTAATCAGAAGGTTAAATAATGTCCAGGAGAACATACAGGTTTACGATTCAGCCCAAATAATTTTCAGACTATCAAACTTGCCATTAGTTACTGTAAATAATAAGCAGGAAATTTCTAAGGCCTTTTTTACCAATTCAACTTTTCGTTTCCAGTTTAGCAGTTACTGTGCAAAAGGAGGCAATGACACTCTTATAAATTATAGTTATGACCTGTACTTTCAGCCAGACAGTCTTTGTGCCACCTGCCTTGTCCCATTAGCTCCTCCGTTCAGTGCCCCCATAATTGTAAACTGTCCAGGTTGTAAAGTCCCTGGTTCTGTTATTACTGGTTTCCACGTACAAAGAAATAGTTTTGGCTTCGCAGATTATAACAACGATGGCCTGGCAGACCAGTTGCCACCTCAAAAAGTAAACCCGGACTCGCTTAATATTTTTGAAAAAAGGGTCGTTACCTTAGGTGATACTATTACACAGAGTGCCACCATTGCCATGAACTCTGATGCTGCCAATCCAAATTCACCGGGCTTTCCTTTTAAAATGCCTTATTTGTATACACGCGCATTCTTTGCAGGTGGCAAATGCCTTGACCTTATAAGCATAACAGGTAAAGTTTACAAAAACGGGCAAAGCCTTGGAAACTTTACTTTTAACAAGAACGAATTGGCCACCAGGGTGGTAAAAAACAGCAATGGCACAGATAGCGAAGACCGCGTCTTTCATTTGGATTTTAGCAGGGAAAACCTGCTTGCGCACAGCGTAGACCTTGGCCAGGACTATAATGCAGCAATAAGGGTAGAATACACTGCAAAACTTTATGTAGCAAGAAATCCTGGACTTTTTACTGTTCCACAGGCAGTGATTATCGAACCATTCTACACAGGCATAAAAAGGGATATAGACCAGGCCATGGCGGACCATAACATAAAAGAACCGGACAGAAACTGGTTCAAAGCCGGTAACCTTAATATTACAAGTGCCGACAGTATCCGTTATTTTGTTTGTGAGCTTACAGATGGCTTCCTGGATTACAAACGCATTTCTACGGCTATGGAAGGCCGTGGTGAGGACCAGGACAGTTGCGGAACAGAGATAATACAAAAATTTCAGTATTATTATTACCCTGATCTATCCAAGCCACAGGAAGTATTTAATAAAGAACTAAGACCGGTACCCTTGCCGGACAGCATTGTAGTAACATGGAGAAAACCTTACCACTACCGTTCTTTAAAGTACCTGGTTAATATCAACCACGATTCGCCAAGGTACAGTATGCATACTGATAAAGTAAGGTTGATAAACGATACTGCACTTGTCTGCTACCCAAGAAGGAATGATTTTGGCCTGTTATTGTCTTATCCGCCAACACCAGAGTCACCACGCAATAGTTTGCTGCCGGTCATGGACAATTCTATGCTCATTGGGGTAAATGTTTCAGTAGAAACGTATTGTGGACAAGCAGTTGCCAATGTAGTGCAGGGAGCCTCAATCAAGGCATGGAACAGTATCGGGAACGACCAGTCCTTGTTTCAGCAATGGGTCGACCCAAATTTCAGATTTCCAAAGTTTAAGCCCAACCTTTCCCTTAGCAAAGATACCTTAGTTGGGATTACACTGGGCCGGGCGTCTAATTGTATCAACCAAAGCAACAGTGGCAACTGGAATATTTACAATGACTATGGTTATGTGTTTGGGAAGGGCAGTGATTCTGCCTATTATTTTAGGGCCAATCAGCCTTTCTTTGCCTTGCAGGACCAAAAGGGCAACCACCTGCTTAGCCAGGCACTCGGAAAAGTGGGTTCAGGCATTATCAATACAAGACAAAGTGGTATAATTGGTTCAATATCTCCCGGAAGTATTGACAAGGGGAAATCTATAACAGACCTTAACTTTTGCTTTAATTATAATAACTGTGCCGGAAAAGGGCAGAAGGACACCCTCACCCTTACTTACGGCTGGGCTTGCGAACCCATCAAAGACCTGGGAGAATGCCTTGGCCAAAAGAAAACGGCCACCATCATAGTGGGCATTGATAAGATTGTCCCCGTGTTAAAGATAGACAAACCTGCTATTTCAAGTACTACCTGTGCAAGTATTACAGTACATGATACCATAAGGAATACACGGCCAACAACACAGATGAAACAGGCCGTGACCACCTGGCAACCGGGACCTGGGCTTGAAATGGACACCAATTCTTTGCGTGTACGCTACCAGGCCTGGAATACCACAATTTTAAAGGCAGACTCAGTCATAAAACCTAAAAAAGTACAAGGTGCCTACGAATTTAATTCTGACAATATCAGGACAATCGCAAGGGCTGGCGGGGTAAATACCCTCATATTTACCTACAACATCAAAACTTCCTGTAATACCACAGGCACACAGGCATGGGAGACAAAATCTGTTACCAGCAGCTTTTGCGGGTCACAGGTAAACAACAGTGATAGAAGGGATATTACAGTGCCTGAAAGTAAAGATTCACTTAGTATTGTTGTGAAGAGTGATACCATAAAAGACTGCTCTTCCGAGCCCAAGACCATACTGGTTACTGTTATAAATAAGGGAAGGAAGGCCACAAGCAGGACCAACGTTTTAACTTTTGTTCCAGGCACAGGTTTGGACATTGTTGGAAGCAGCAGCATACCACTATCTGTAATCCCCGGCAATGCAAGTCAGGACTTCACTTTTAAGGTGAAGCCTACGGCCGCAATCCCGGTTACAGGGACCAGCTTTGCCCTTGCAGCAAGTATTGTTAGTAGTGAAACCGTACAGAATTGCAACGGGTCGGTTTGTACCAAAACAGATAATTTTAGTGGGAATGGGAATTTGGTGGCAGTGTCTTGCAATAACACATGCTTTTTAACAGTTCCGGATGTCTGCGGCCACAGCTTTGTTTCTAACGGCAAATGGGCAAACGGTGACTGTATCCCTGCTGAACTAGGTACGCCCGGACTCAAAACAACTTATTTAGGCGGAGGTACTTTTAAAGGAACCTACCTGGTAAGTGGTACAATAGAATTTAAAAGTGGAACCTATACCGTCTCCCCAGGAACAATTTTTTACATAAATGGCATTTTAACCGAAACCGCAGACACTACTATTCTAGGCGATGTAGGTGATTATCAATTTTATAAACCCCATATTATTCTCGAAGAAGCTGTTTTAGAAGCAAACCAAGCTTCTTTCCTGCCAGCATGCGACATTATGTGGGGTGGAATAATAGCTCATGATAATACTTCTATAAACTTAAACAAGGTTAAAATCGAAGATGCTGCAGTAGGGCTTGGGTCTTTCAACAATAGGTCTGGTTCTTTTGCCAATTTAAGGGTGGACAATAGCCAATTCTTTAACAATGTTGCTGGCGTTGCAGATTTTAGGGGAAACATGACAGGTGAGATGCGCGTCACAAATTCGACTTTTGATGCAAATGCCTCTTTAAAGAAAAGAGCCTCAAAAGGAAGTTTTCTCTCTGATTTTGCCATTTGCCAAAGCGACCCTCTTAAATCTCTGTATGCAGACAATAATATTATCTCCAATGTCTGGAAAGGCATATTTTCGCGTAGTGGTGAAGGGGTAGTGGTTTCCAACAACAAATTGAATAATATTATTTTAACTGGAATGAATTTGAAAAACCTGGGACAAATTACGGCCAAGAATAACACCATTGATCTTGCCACAGGCTTCGGGTCAAACAGCAAAATAGGCATTTTAACGGGTTCTTGCCCGGCTACGGGTACTCACTATTTCTTAAATAATACCATTACTGGCACACCCGGAAGTAACCACACCGGAATCTACAGGGATGGTAGCGACTATTCGTACGTTGCCACTTTCTTAATGCAAGGCAATAACCTTAGCAATCTTAGAAACGCCTTTTGCATTGACCAGAGTATTTTCAAAACCACTACTAATCCAGGTGATATTATTCTGGACAATCAAATGCTGAACTGCCTAAATGGGGTATACCTGACGCCTAATTCGTCAATGCTGAATTTTCTCACCATACAGTGCAACAACTTCTATAATTCGGTAAACAATAGCAGTGCTCAAGGTGTTAACATAGGGAACGGAACTGTGTTGCCAAATGACCTTGGCACCTCTGCAAGCCCTGCGGGAAATAAATTTTTGAACTATTCAGGGATAGGCACTAATGCGTTGAATAATTCGAATAGTAGCCCTAGCAGTAACTTTGGGTATTATTATTATGCGCCAGAAGGTCGGCCTAAAGTTTCTGGTTTTGTGAAACCTACTGAAAGCTCTAATTCCCCCAACTGTTCAGGCACGGGCT
>JANYCH010000093.1 GCA_025360395.1 Cytophagales bacterium
TGGAACGATGCCAGTTCTGTTGCAGGAATTATAATAGCTCTATCAGCTTTAGGATTTTTATTTTTCAACTGGCATCCTGCTAAAGTTTTTATGGGCGATGTTGGATCCATTACTTTAGGCTTCGCTTTTGCTACTTTGCCATTTTACAGCAACAGTTTAAAAATTGAAGAGGGGGTTTTTTCAGTAGCTATTTTCTTGTGGTTTTTCCTTACTGATGGTGCATTTACTTTAATAAGAAGATTATTGAATAAAGAAAAAATATGGGAAGCACACAGAAGTCATTTATATCAGCGATTAAATAAATCAGGGTGGAAACATGACAAAATTGTGACCATGGTAATGTTCCTTTCAGCATTGGTTTGCAGCATTCAGATGTATTGTGCAAAAGAAGGAAACGCATTAAACTGGTACAGTCCATTGGCGGGAGTTTGTCTTTTTATTTTTTATTTTATACTCGTTTTGAAGGTTGAAAATCAGGCTAAGAAAAAAATAACCAATTGAAATACAGAGTCACTATTGTTTCAATGAAATTAGATGATAATTTAAAAGCTTATCCAGGTCGCATAATAAAACAGCTTATGTTACCTGAATAATAAAAGTGCTATTATTAAAGTAACAACAATATTAAATCCCTGCGCGATTAGAAACGCATACAATGGTTTTCTGCTTTCAGAATTAAAAAGATCTGAAAATTTAGTTTCTAAACCAATACTTGTAAAAGCAAGCGCAAACCAAAGTCCCTGGAGGCTTTTTAAACTTCCCTTGATGGGTTCCATTAAAACCGGGGAAAGAAAAAATGAAAACAACAGCGATGCACCAAGGAAACCCAGGACGAATTTCGGAAACCGCTCCCAAATTATCGCCAAAGTAGGTTTTTGTGATTCCTGACCATCTTTGCGATATGACCAATAAATGCTTATGGCAAAAGCTGCCAATCCTAAAAGCACATTTTGAGAAAATTTAACTATTGTACTGATTTTTAAGGCCGTCTCACCTACCAAAGATCCAGATGCGACGACTGCACCAGTTGTATCTATACTTCCACCCAGCCAGGCACCAGTAACCTCCTGAGTTAAACCTAAATATTGAGCAGCGAAAGGCATGAGAATCATCATGGGAATGGCAGTTATCAAAACCAGGGAAATAACATAGGAGAGCTTTTTAGGATCACCCTTTATTGCTCCGGAAGTGGCAATTGCTGCAGATACACCGCAAATAGAAACTGCACTCGAAATCATCATGGTTAGTTCTGAATCGATTTTAAGCTTTTTGCAAAGCCAATAAGCAAAATACCATACTGACAGTACAACTGCCAGTGCCTGGATAAGACCAAGTGAGCCAGCTTTTAGTATATCAGCAAAAATGATAGTAGTTCCCAGGAGGATCAAGCCAATTTTTACAAATAATTCTGTGGAAAGTGAATCTTTAAGCCATTGTGGCAAATTGAAAAAATTCCCAAGGATAAGGCCTAAGACTAAACCGAATATTACCGCTTCCAGATTAATAGATTTTATAATACTATTGCCAGCCATAATCAAGGCCACTAGTGTAAGAAAAAAAACTATGGGGAAACCAAAGAGAAATGGCTTTAAGTTCTTTCCTGTTATCAAAGCTCCAAAAGCACCAATTACCACTACAAATACAAACTGATAAAAAATTTTAAGGAGATTTGAAACAGATAAAACATTGGCTACCAACGTGTTTAAATTTTCCCAATTATATACAGGTGCTGCAATTACCAATCCTGATAAAGAAAGAAGGATAATGGTAAAGCCGAGAATCACCACTGCCCAATCTTCGTGAAGAACAATTTTTTTGGTTTCAGATAACATTATAATCAGATTTTAACAGAATAATGAATTGGAAATAAGTCTTTTAGCACCCTCTCTGCAGTATGGTAACCACACATTCCGTGAACTCCACCACCTGGTGGAGTTGAGGAGGAACAGATATAAATTCCCTTGGAAGAAGTTCTGAAGGGTGATCCTCTCAGGGCAGGCCTGGTAAATAGTTGTCCTATGTCTATAACACCACCATTTATATCACCGCCAATATAGTTTGGATTGTAAGCTTCAATTTGGTTTGTGTTATAAGTATGTCTACCGATAATGGTATCCCTGAATCCTGGTGCGAATCTTTCTATTTGTTTTTCAATACTATCAGTCATGTCTTTGGTTGAACCATTGGGAACATGGCTATACCCCCACAAAGTATGTTTTCCCTTCGGTGCCCTGGTATTATCAAACAGACTTTGCTGAGCTAATAATACAAAAGGCTTCTCTGGGTGTTGACCTTTTGAAATTAGATATTCTGATTGGGCTATTTCCTCAAAAGTATTGCCAATGTGCACAGTACCAGCCTGTTTACAAACATCTGATTTAAAAGGCACCTGTTCACTTAAAGCCCAGTCCACTTTAAAAACTCCCATTCCATACCGATATCGGGCTAATTGCCATTTGTAGATTGAAGAGAATTTATGCCCGGCAATTTCCAGCAATTGTTTGGGAGTGACATCAAATATCACTGCTTTGGTTTTAGGCAACTGATCCAGGATTTTATCCAGGTATTGGTTTCGATTTTGCCGCCCAGAGATTTAAAACAGGAAGCCAGAGCATCAGCTATAGATTGTGAGCCACCTTTTGGAATGGGCCAACCGCTAATATGTCCAACAGTACTTAAAACAAGGCCTATTGCTGAGGTCGAAATATTGGTCAAAGGCTGTAGAGAATGAGCTGTATTCCCGGCCCACAATCCGCGGCCTTGTTTGGTTTTGAAATTACCGACAAAAAATGAAGCTGAGGTGAGGGCTTTTAAACCAAATTTTGCTAAAGCAACAGGATCTTTAGGAAAATGTAATGGTGCCAAAACATCCTGATCGATATCAGGCCAGATATTAACAAGACTTCTGAATAAATCAAGATAGGTTTGTTTGTCCACACCTAAGGAATTGGCTGTTTCTTCAATGCTATTATCTAAAAAAGCCGAAGATCCGTCATCAAAAGGATGTCCAAGATTATACCTGGGCTGTATATATTCTAAACCGTGTGTATCTAAGTTTAATGTTTTAAAATATGGAGATGCTAAAGCCATTGGATGAATGGCAGAACAGATATCATGTTTGAAACCTGGCAGTGTTAATTCTGCTGTTCTCATTCCTCCTCCTATTGTTTCTTTCCCTTCCAGTACAATTACAGAGAGGCCGGCTTGTTGCAGCCTGATGGCCGCTGCCAGACCATTAGGTCCTGAACCTACTACAACCGCATCGTAATCTGATTGATGGTTGATCATGCTAAAAGATGGTTCATAGCGGAGTCAATTTTTGGAAAGGAAAACTTAAAACCCAGGTCCGGTAATACTCTGGAAACAACTCTCCTGCCTTCTAAAACCAAACAGGCTTCAGTACCAATAAATATTGCTCCAATCCTGACAAGAATTCCAGGATTTGGAATCCCTATTTTAACCTTGCTGACATTTCTTATTGTTGCCATAAAATCCTTATTCTTAACAGGGAAAGGACTAGAGCAGTGAAGTATTCCTTCAATTTCAGGCCTTTCAATCACAATGTTTACAATTTCAGCAAAGTCTTTTTCATGAATCCAACTGATATATTGTTCGCCTGTACCAATTTTGCCTCCTAAACCGAATTTAACCAAATTTGCAAAAGGTTTAATCAGTCCCTTTAATGGTTGTAGTACCAAGCCAATCCTTAAAAAGACTTTTCTTGTATAAGGTAAAATTGAACTGTTAAAAGCCCTTTCCCACTGCTTACAAACTTCAGGGGAAAAACCATTTCCAACACTTGAATATTCATGTTTAATTTCATCTCCTGAATTGCCAAATATAGCAGCCGAACCTGCATTGATCCATAATTTGGGAGGAAAAATGCATTTTTTAATTGCCTGACCAATTATCAAAGTAGAATCAACTCTGGATTTTACAATTTCACTTTTGTTCTTTTCAGAATAGCGACAATTAACCGATTTTCCTGCAAGGTTTATGATCACATCTGAATTCTCCATTTCTAATGCCCATGTGCCATAAGTTTTTCCATCCCAAAATACATACCTTACATTGCCGGCAGGTGATCTGGTTTTGCGTGTAAGAACAATGACTTCATCATTATCATTATCAAAATGTTTTAAAAGAATACTTCCAAGAAATCCGGTACCTTCGGCAATCACTATTTTCCTTTTCATCTCAATACTCCTTTACATCACTTTGTCTGCCTTCAACCAATGGATATTTTTTTGAGGACCTATCTAAAACCACGTAAATAGAATCCTGAAACTCGTTGATTCCCTGAAGGATTACACGGTCTGAAGTAGGTCTTGAATAATGTAAAACCTGCCTTTCATCTTCATGATTTTTATTTTTGTTTTGGAGATAAAGGATGTGTTTTTCTGTATCAGCTTTGTAGAAAAAATATCTTCTTTCTCCTGCCATCCCTCCCACTTCCCATCTTGTAACACCGAGATCGCGATTTTTTCTTCTTTTGAAAAGGTTGTCCGAATCCTGTGAGCTTACCTGGTTTAATTTCGAATTCTTTTTGTCGTCTTTAACCCTTAGAGGCGAATATCCGATCATTCTGTCTGCTATAGCTCCCCTGTTGGTTTTATAACTTAAAGAAGACCAGCTTTCGAAGGTGGCTTCTTGCCAGCGAATAGAATCCTGAGGTGTGTATGGGATAAGTTTATTATTTAACCGGAACTCTGAAATATTGTAATATCCTTTAATGTCGGGCAAACCGGGCGTGCTGGGTATGTTGTAATTGTTACCATTGAAAAAGCCATACGCCCATGCTGCTGCTGTAACAG
>JANYCH010000098.1 GCA_025360395.1 Cytophagales bacterium
TTCAAATAATAAAGTACAACATATTTATAAACCTTTTTTGAAAGAAGTATTTCATAATTCAGGCTGTAAAAATTAAACGCATTCTTTCTGTATGAATAGAATATTTTATCACATTTGCAAATCAGTGTTTGCATTACAAACTCAATTAATTTCTGATTAAATAAACTGACAATCAAATTGTTAATTTTTCCAATCGCTAAAATGATTTTTCCAATCGCAAATCGTTTTATAATTTCTATCCTTAAATTATGGCAGGAAAAGCAATAGCAACTGTAGGGAGCATGCACACATGCCCCATGTGCACTGGAACGGTTCCACATGTTGGCGGGCCTGTTTCAGGTCCTGGTGCATCCAATGTTTTGATCAATGGAAAGCCAGCAGCCCTAGTAGGCGATATGTGTACTTGTGTTGACCCACCTGATGTGATTGTTCAGGGGAACCCCTTTGTGAAGATTAATGGGAAAGCTGTTGTTTGTGTAGGGGATATGACTGCACATGGTGGGGTTATCACTATGGGAGAGGGTACAGTTACCATAAGCAGCAATACACCGGAACCATCTGTTTCGCTTCCTCTTAAACATATACCATTCCCAAAAATTACTACCCTAAACCGGGTTGCAGCCGCTGTTTCCGGAAATGGGAAGACTTTGAAAGAGGCTGAAGAGAAAATGGAGGATGTAAAAGAAGAAGCAAAAAAACATGGATACCTTACGGAGTTTTTCTTCAGTTAGCGATGCGTTTTGAATATCCTACAAACGATTTCAGCGATGAAAATGCTTCCTTAAGGGTAGGCAGTTCCAATTCTTTTGGTTTTTTTCCTGTAAATGTATCCAATGCATGGCATGGAGGGTTTCATTTGGAAGGATTAGGTGAGAAAATTGTTTCCATCGCAGCTGGTAAAATCATTGCATTCAGAATTCCCAGAAGATATACTTCTGAAACTCTTGGTGGTCAAACCTATCACTATTCCAATGGATTTGTCCTTGTTCAACATGAATACAATAGTCCAAAGAACCAAAGGCTAACATTTTTTAGCTTGTACATGCACCTAATGCCTAGCAAGTTTGTACAAAATGGAATTAATCATATCCCTCACCAGTTTACAAAAGGCATAAAAGATGCCAAAGGTTTAAGGGCAAGAAAGCAGAATAAGACAATAGCTTTTGTTATACCCAAAGGGGAAAAAGTTACGCTTGAAACACATTTTAATGATTATGACAGAAGTCCGGACCATTGGACTAAATTACCAAAGAGTGCTCCTTCTTTATTCAAAAAAGTAAGCTACAAGGATAGAAATGGTACCCTCTGGACTGAGATATACATTTCTACAAAAGAAGATTATGTAAAAACTGTGGGCAATCAACTTGAAATAATATCAGAAACTGATGTAGGTGAATCAGCTGAAATATTTTCTTATGATGGTACCAAACTCGATAAGATCGTCAATTGTTCGATCGATATAAAAGCAGGTGAATTAGTAGGTTATGCTGGTAAGTATGGCTTTGAAAAACAACCCAATTACTGTGCATGTCATATGGAGGTATTTATTTCTGACAATGTAGATCCATTTTTGACCGATGCTAAAAAAGATGGAGACAACGAAAAGCACTATCTAAAACTATTGCCAGGGGCAGTTTTGAAAAAGGCATACCCTGGCAAAATATTAGGAGACGGGCAATTAAAAGTGAAGATCGAAGAAAATTTTTCAGAGGTGCAATTGCAATCCATAACCCGCACCGTCCTATTATCTGATTTAAATCAACAACCTGCAGTTAATGGAGTTATTCAATACAAAATAAAAACAGGAACCCATTTTACCCGTGTATATGAAGCATTTGATAAAAAAGTAAATCAGAATTCTATCCTTTTACACGTATCACCAATTGTTGAAGCCGAAGTCCAAAAGAGAAAAGTCACATACAAATTTGTGCCGGAAAGAAAGAAATGCTGGATCGCTTCAAATCAGGTACCACCTGGAACAGGGGAAATCAGGGATTCTACAAATGAAATAAGCACAATTTATGAAGAGAAGCCAGATCTTAACTTATTGCAGGAGACGGTCAATGACGAGTTTATTATAGCGAAGAAGAAATGCAGAAAAGTCACCTATTCCGGGGGTGATTGGTATTTTATTGATACAGGAACTCAAAAGGGCTGGATAAAATTAGGTCAGCAGTTAACAGAAATTTCTGCTTATGATTGGGTAGAGTTCGGTTTTAACTCGATTGAAGACGCAGAGGACCAATTTATATATGATCCTACTAACCCTCCTGCTTTTTTGCGTACCCTTTGGGGGAAAATAAATAAAGATAACAAAATAGATTTATCCTCTCTGGAGCTTAACAGGGCATTCCGGAATCTTAAAATATCGAAAGAGCTTTCACGAATGGTCTGTTCACACATAAGTGAATGGTCCTGGATTGACAGATGGGAGACTTTCAAACCAAAAGTTAAAAAGTTATATGAAGACGGGATAGAGAGGGAACAAGACAGTGCTGAAAAAGATAAACTGAAAGCTAGAAGAGATGAAACGATAAATGCCTTGGAGGCGAGGTTAAGAAAGTTATGTTTCTGGAAAGAGATTATTCCTGTACCGGAAGTAAAGGAAGAGCCGGTATTACCTTGGTTCTCCTCATTCAGTGCGGGATGGTTTAGCTCAAATCCGGCACCTGTAGCTAACCCGGAACCTGCTTTGCCACCTAAAAAATTCCCAACAGCAAACCCAAAAGTATATCATTTTCATCCAATAGCTTTTGTGGAGCAGATGAGGAGATTGGAAAGTGGTTGTTTTTGTAACAGAGATTTAACGGAGCAAGAAGTTAAGCAAATCGTAGTTTCAATGCGAAAGTCAGAACCAGAAGTATATGTAGGTAATAATAAAGAGAATTTATTTTTCGGATATAATTGTGACTTACCTGAGGAGGATAAAAACTATGCTCGCTTGACAGAAGAACTTAACAAAACTTTCAAGCAGTATAATATTAATCTATGTATTAGGAAAATTCATTTTTTCGCTCAAACCTATTGGGAAGGTGACAGATATCGAACAATGTTAGAATATGGAAGTGGTAAAAATTATAATCCCGGAGAGCATGCAGAGGCAACTGCTCACGGACATATTGTAACTGGTGATGGACCTCGATATAAAGGAAGAGGCCTAATGCAATTGACTTGGAGGGATAGTCAAAAAAAATATTTAGAATCAGTTTTGGAAAGGAATCCAAATCTTCTTTTTAATAAAACTATTAATCAGCTGCTAAATAGAAGTAGTCAATACCAAGAAAAAGTAATTTACTATACAACATTAGCAAATGGCAGCAAAAAGAAAAATATTCAAGAGTATGATGTTGATTTTGCATCTTTAATCGCTCGTAACTTATTCTTAGCAGTAGATTCTGCTGGTTGGTTTTGGGATGTTTATAAAAAATACAATGGTAATAATCTTAATCACTATGCTGATTATGGAGATAAATATATTGATTGGATTTCTACATTAGTAAATGGTGGGTCTAATGGAAAACCAGAGAGAAAAAAATATTATGAAACACTTAGGGATGAGGTATTTAAAATAAAAACTACTTGCATAAATTATGACAGCATTAAATCTTAATTGTATTATTCTTTCTTTAAGCACAATTGTATCAATTTTTAATTTTAGTTCTGCACAAGTTAGCAATCCCAGGGATGAGTATGACTTCAATAAAAATGGTATAGTTGAAACTATAACAGTAGATAATACCTCTAAAAATTTTAAAATTATATGGGATAAAAAAAAAGCTGAATCTGTAAGAATTCCAGAAATATTAGGATATGAAAATATTAGGATCATTTACAATGATTTTGAAACGATTAGATTACATTATAGCTCAGATCATGTAAGCACAATAGAACTCTTTGTTAATTACAGTGTCCAAACTTCATCGTGGATATTGTCTTATGGTGTTTTATATGCCCCTTGTCAAAGTTGCGAAACAATGGAGGTAAAAACATGGGAAAAAGAATTCGGAAAAGCATTGTCTTCTTTTACATTAACAGATAATGTTGAAGAATTAGGAGATTTGATTTTATCAGGTGATTGCAGGATTTTGTATCCCAATTCACAATTTGCTAATATTTATCAATACTATACTAAAATTAAACGGCTCGAATTAGCCACTAAGATTTTTAATATTGATGAGTATTTATCTCGATTTCCAATAAGCAAGAATACATTAGAAAACTATAATAATATAGCTTATTATTTGGAAAAAGGAAAGGCTTATAAAGAGTCAGCTTACCTTCTTGAAAAATTAATCAAGTATTCGCCCCAGCGGTCTGTTGCTTATTTTAATTTGGGAGATGCCTATTGGGGTTTAAAAAGCAACATAAAAGCCAAACAAGCGTACAACACCTACATTTCTCTAATGAAAAAATCTGGAAAAGAAGCCAAAATACCTAAGAGGGTTTATGATAGAGTAAAATAATAATTGAGTCCAAACCCAACCCCCACACTGGTTTCAGGTGTTCCGAAGGGTCACTGAAATCACAATAGGAAATGAAATCTACAGTGTAGCCCGGACGAAGTCCTGTATTACCATATTAAGTTTAAGTGACCCTTTGGAACACTTAAACAAGTGAGATATATAAACAATTCTAAAACCGATTATTTTAACGCCCGCAGAGTTATTAATGGAACTGATAAGGCGGCTTTAATAGAAGGATACGCTTTAAAAATTGAAGAATGTTTAAAAATCACATCATGTTGCTAATCATAGTTACTCTGTTTAATACTTTCATTGGATTAGGAAATTTTAATCCACAAAAAGTACAGTCTTTCTTGAATAAGGATACTATTTATGTTATGGGAGATTTATTAATAATCTTAGAAAATGGTAAAAAATTTGAGTTAGAAAATATTGCTAACATAAAAACAACAACCGTCCAGAATGGAGAAACAAAAAACACATTTTATTTGATATATAATTATTCAGCATCAACTACAAAATCAAATAACATTGTAAAACTTAGGTGGAAGAATGAAAAGTTGAAGATCCTTAAAGAGTTTAATTATTCGTTTAACAATCTAAAAGGAGTAAGTTTTGGATGGGTGATTTTTTATAGCAATAAAGATTTTGATAACAATGACAATGTGGGGAACCTTATTAAATATGAACTACTAAAGGGAAAAAAATGCCCTTTTTTAATAAACATATTTTCTCCAAAAGATAAATTTAATGAACATTATTGCTTAGGAAGGAAAAGAGAGATTCCTGTTTTTTTTGAAAATGGTGAATTGATAGGTTATTATGAATACCAAGAAAAAGAAAGACATTCAATTTATGATGATCTCTATGGCAATGAACTATTGAATTTTAAATCGAGCATTCCCATTGAAGATGTAACTAAGATCAATGATATAGCTTATTTTTTGGAACAAAATGCTGCCTATAGTGAGTCTGTTACATTATTAGAAAAAATTATTGCTAAAATTCCAGAGCGCACAGTTGCATACATCAATCTTGGAGATGCCTATTGGGGATTAAAGGACCAAACCAAAGCCAAAGAAGCCTACAAAAAATACATAGACCTCATGAAAAAATCAGGGAAGCAAGCCAAAATTCCTAAGAGGGTTTATGATAGAGTAAAATAATAATTGAGTCCAAACCCAACCCACATTGGTTTCAGGTGTTCCGAAGGGTCACTGAAATCACAATAGGAAAAGCAAGACTTTTTCCGGTGAAGTTCATTTTTACTCAATAATGAATTCTGCAGTGTAGCCCGGACGAAGTCCTGTATTACCATATTAAGTTTAAGTGACCCTTTGTAACACTTAAACTAGTGATTTTAAGTGTTCCGCATGGTCACTGAAATCAGAAAAGTAAAGAAGGACTTTCCCGGTGGAGATTTAAAAAACTACCGAAAAATTATCAATCTTGGCCCAGACAAAGTCCTGCAATAAAAGTGATTGAAGGGATCCTTCAGAACACTCAAACCTGTAGAGGCAAGACCAACAAAGGCATGGAGTAAATTTGGACTTTTATATCAATTGCATCTTTGCAACTTTCGGGTCTACTATGGCTTTGTCTTGTTCAAAATCTAGTTTGATGCGCCATTTCTGCATGGTTGCCGCTCCGATGATGGCTTCTTCACTAAGGCCGGGAACAACAAGGAACTCATCACTCAGTAAAACATCGTTCATGTAAAAATCTAATCTAACGGCATATTTCACTTCGATATAATGACCTTCGGAAGCAGTCGCAATTCTGCGGACCCGACCCAATGAAACTGGCACTTCGATGTCTTCGACATAATCTGGACTGATACAACTTAAGTTCGCTCCGCTGTCGAACAGCGTGTAAATCCTTTTCTCTCCTTTGGAACCAACAAATAACAAAGGATTTTTAATGGTAGACATGGTATTCCTATTTCAATATAAAAATAAACAATTCTTTACGCATGTATGAAAACATACTTACAAAAGCACAATGTCATTTTAATTTTAAAAAAAATAAACCCAATCTTTACTAAAAAATTACTTCCCCTCCTCTAAAACCTTAATCCTTTTCTGCAATTCAATTACATACAAAGTCATTTCTTCCAGCTTTTGCAGTAAGGTCGCATCCATCTTAACCAATTCATAACCATTTTGCTCAACTTCAGATGAAGAAGGAACTTCTGGCAAATGGTGAATATGCACAATACAACTTAATACTTCTGCAAAGACTTCAGTTTGTAATCTTATACTAAATCTTTCCGTCTAGCCCTTGCAACCGCACCTATTTTAATTTTTTAGAAAAGCGGAGCTAGAATTTCTTGAGTAGCAAATTAAAAGAAAAATTGTTTTTTAATTTTCAGGATGCGCTATTCCCCAAAACATGAGATTGTCAAGGCCTATGTCTTTGCAATAAATATTTCCTGAAAAAATCTTTTTGCTAATTATTACTTTTTCCCATTCCAATATTATTCCTTGCGCCTTATTGCCACACTCTTCACCGTTTACCATTCCAAAGTATTCCTTTTTGGCCTTTGTGGCAGCTGTATTGGTTACTAACATTACATGCTGAGCTTCCACGTCCATAAAATAATAATCTTGGACCTTTCCCTTTCTCCTCATGAAATAACATGGTGGTGCAATATTTAATATTAACCTTTTTTCTACGCCCTCCCGTTCATAATAGAGATAAGCAGAATCTCCATCATGGATGAGTTCAAAATTAGTAGAGGCCACATAATAACAATCGGTCACATTTTTATCTTTACTTAAACATGATTGTAGAATAATTATGAAAATTAAAAACCATATTAGTTGAGGAACTTTCATATCAATTAACTTAATTCCCAAAACCAAATTTGACTAACCTTTTGAAAAATAGGATATTTCTCCTACTTTCATCTCATTTCCGTTCCATAAATCAATATGGTCAGTTGGTCCCCAACCATTCTGAATAAAAACAATTCCTTTTTTACTACTAAAGTTAGAGTGTGTTACTTTGTTATAAGTAGAACGGGTTCCGAAGTAATGCTCTTTTATGTTTATCCAATCTGCAAGTTCCTGTGCCCTTAGTATGTGCCTAGGTGTATGACCCTCCCAACATCTTGCGCCATGGAACGACTTTAGGTCCACATTTGATTTTTGTAATGCAATACCCATCCTTATGGCGCATTGGTGGTCAAAATTACAAGGCTCCGTCCAACCTGGATGATTTTGCCAAAGTGTATTGAATTGTACCATAATTTACTAATAAAAAGTTAATTTAATACACCTATCTGCTATATGCAGCAGCAATTCCGGAGGTAATATCTTAGTTGCTAAAATCCGAAAATACATCGTCATCTTAAACGAATCGCGGAAACTATGACTGCTAATTGGCAATGAAATTGCCTCACTTTAATTGCGCTTCCTATATAGCTGCAAAAAATCACTTCCCCTCCTCTAAAACCTTAATCCTTTTCTGCAATTCAATTACATACAAAGTCATTTCTTCCAGCTTTTGCAGTAAGGTCGCATCCATCTTAACCAATTCATAACCATTTTGCTCCACTTCAGATGAAGAAGGAACTTCTGGCAAATGCTTATTATCTTTTATAAAATTCTCCACTTCTTGTAGAGATCTCAATTTATATCCTTCATCAAATACAAAATCCTTCCACTCTGCACTTGCAACAGTTGCAATTTTTACCTTTTCGGTTAAAATACCTTTTGCAACAGCCAAGGAATATCCTGCA
Source organism: Cytophagales bacterium (assembly GCA_025360395.1). Classification (GTDB taxonomy): domain Bacteria; phylum Bacteroidota; class Bacteroidia; order Cytophagales; family UBA9547; genus UBA9547. The sequence goes on from JANYCH010000098.1 coordinate 8,206, forward strand.
GGCATTTTCGTTGAAAGAATGCCACCGATGCTCACATACCCATCCATAAAAGTTTGGCTCATTTTATCACCTATTCTGGTTTCAAGCACATTGGTAGTGCTGTAATTTGCCTGAAGTACATTTGCCCATATAACAGTTGCGCCAATAGTTCCTGTTTTAGCAAAGCTTAAATTAAATCCGTTTTCGAATTGACCGATCCTACTTACAGGAGTAGTCGCATTCGAATACTTCCAGATAGCACCTTCCTTATAAGCATTCCAACCTAATCCAATTTGTGCAGCTTCATCAATAAAATATGTTTTGCTGAGTTTGCCTATTTCAAGAATTGAAAGTGGTTTAGGATTTAATGTACCAATTTGAATATTTCCTTCAAAGAAGGAATTGCCTAAGACATGAACCTTAAAATCTGACACAGGATTTACTGTTCCAATACCTACTGAACCCAATTTTCCATCTTGAATAATAATATTTCCTGTAGTAATTCCACCACCACCGCGTAATATTACAGAACCTCCAGTCTCGCCATCTATGTTATTACCACCTCTAATTAAAACTGCTCCTTCTACGTCGTTGGTACCAGAATTTGCTTCAATTAATAATCTATTGCCACCTTCCACATGATCATATTTAATTGTTCCAGCATTATAAATATTTAATTCTCCATTTATTATCGTATTTCCGACAACATGAAGTTTAGAAGTTGGTTTATTTGTGCCTATTCCAACATTGCCTTTAATTCCATCGAAATATTGCATAATAATATCCCCCGTTTTGACTCCTCCAATTCCAGCGTCGAAATAAATATCTCCTCCATTACCATCTTTTGTTCCTTTACCAGCCAATAAGCTTATTGATCCTCCGAATCCAGTGAATTCGATCTTATCTGCAGAACCAGCCTTTAACCGAATACTATTCCCTACCACGTTATAGTCACTGTTACCTGATGCGTCATCACCAATAATCATTAAATTAAATTGTCCAACGTCAGAATTAGAAACATCTTCCTGAACAAATTTTCCCCCATTTTGTATTCTTAAAGATCCATTTACATAAAGCTTATCATTCAAAGTCGGTGCAGTTGCAAATCCAATTCCAACATTTTTATTAGTATAAAGGTTAGTAGACATTTCAATCCAGGATTGTGCAGATAAATAATAAGACTTGCTTAAAAAAAGAAACAATAACAAATAGCCTTTAAAATTCATAATAACGCTCGATACTTATATATTAGAAAAAGTAAATGTAATATAGAATTTGATTAGTAAAATCATTAATTTAAGAAATGGTATTATTAAATATTATTAATATTTAATAATAAAAAACGCATTATTATTTTGAGGATATCGCCTTAATAATATTTCAAAACTGCTTTACCTTTCGTATCTGTTGAGGAAGTTGACAGAATGCTAATATAAAATAAGGTAAAATCAATTAAAAAGTCATATTTAATTGAAGACTGGTTGTGTAACCATATTTATAATTATAAACGGCGTTATCTATATCCTTATCATATTTACCATTATCATTAAAATCTCTATAGAATACAAGGTTTTGTGCTAAGAGATCTCCAATCGTCCCCCTTACCTGTAAATATTTATTTATCCTTTTGGAAACTGAAAAATCCAAAACAGTCCGAGGGTTCTCCCATATTAAATACGCCTTTTCTACAGACACATATGCAAGTCTTCGACCAATCCGATTAACATTCAGAGCTACATCCCATCCTCTTTTTTCATTAGAGTATTGTAATCCTGCATTTAAAACATACGGAGATTGTCCCTGTAAAGGTCTTGATGTAACAGTTGTCGCAATCTGATTACTTAAATCTATGTTAGATCTTATTATTGCATAATTGCCAAAAATCGAAAATTTTCCAAAACTTCTTGTACCGAATAAACTATCTAACAGTTGAAAAGTAGACCTTGCTTCGAATTCAACACCAAAATTCTCTGCAGATTTGGCATTTGCAAAGCTATAGGTAAGAAGCCCGGAAGAGGTTTGGGCAACGTTTTCTATGGGATTAGTAAATTTCTTAAGAAAGGGATTTATTGAAAAGAATTGTCCGGGTAAGGGATATACTTCGTATTTAAAATCGTAATTATCAATTGAAGTTCTTACTAATTCTGGGTTTCCTACAACTGTTGCATTTAGATTAACATCATAGAAAGCAAAAGGCATAAATTCCCGAAATTCCGGACGTGAAACAGTTTTAGAAAGAGAAACCCTTAAGTTAGATTTATTAGTAACTGAATAAATCAGGTTTCCAGAGGGAAGGTAATCCTGCACAGTTGAGCTAATTCTTGAATCAACCCCATTTAAAAAAGTAGCTGTTAAATTCTGATTATAATCTTCTACTCTCAACCCTCCATTGATCCGTACTTTAGAAATTATAAAAATATCAGCCATTATAAAGGCAGAATTTAGCCTTGCACTTGCGGTATAATGGTTATCTGACTTTGTATTTTCCGTTAAAAATACTCCTGTTGATTGATTTGGTTCATTCAACTGAAATAATTGAGAATTGTACAAGCTATTTATATCACGCCTCAAATAATCAGATTTAGCATCTAAAACACCTGGATTAATTAAGAACCATTTCGTATGATTTTGATCATCTATATAGGAAAAAGTTCTAGCAATAAAAGTTCTATCTCTTATAAATCTCGAGGCTCCGGCTTTAAGTTCTGTTTTGTAAAGAAAATTGAGCGGATATGCATAATCAGCACCAATAAAATAACTTCTTTCATCTAAGTTAGAAAAGAATTTTCCCATTTTCTGAGCATCATAACCCTCTCCTTTTCCTGAAATTGAAGCAGAATAAGGATGTCTGATTTTAGTTTGTCCAATAATTTCATTGTCTGAATCTCTTTGGTAAACAATATCTACCCCAGAAGTATAAGTCGTCTTCTTTAGATCTGGTATCTTCCTATTTATATCTGTAATACCTAAAGTTAATTTCAGTTTTGATTTTGTTGCACCAAATACATGTTCTCCGTTAAATTGTGAAGAAAGAAGTCTGCTTGATTGATACCAATAAGTATAATCCTTAACTAAAAGGGTATCATTTATTATATCTTGTCTCGCGGAACCCTCACGAAATATAGCTTGGTTGTCCGAGTTACTTGTTATCAAATTTTTCAAGCTCAACTTGGTACTTTGACGGATTTTGTATGAAAGATTGAACACTCCGCCAGCAAGGATATTGTTTTTATAATTTACGACATCGTATTTACCAGTATAGGTGGCACTATTTAATGATGGTTGAAGTGGATCAATATCAGGTTGTGAAAAAGTGGAAGGTGTCGTCCGCAATTGGTTATTGTATGTGAAGGCTAAAATTACACCTAGCGGATTTGGACCAAGATTGATCCTTCTGCTTATACCTCCCTGTATTGCATAATTGGGCCTGGCTTTAACAGAATTATAAGAATTGTTGTTATTAAACTTTGTAGTATTTAGAGCACCATACTTCCAATCATTACCAAAGTCGTCATTAATAACGTCCAGGCTATACAAATCTTTAGGCAATTGGCGTGGACCATTATCATACCCTAACCAATCTGTAGAGCTTTTCACTTCACTTTTATTAAATGATTGGGAAGTAGTTTGTGAATGCGTTCCACCTTGAACATTAAGAAAAAATTGATTTTGATCCGGTATGTCTTTTGTATTAATCTGAATAAATCCTCCGGCGAAATCTCCAGGCATATCTGGACTAGCTGTCTTTTGAATTTTCATGTTATCAATAAGTGGGGCTGGAATAAAATCCAGGGAAAAAGCTTTTCGATCTGATTCGGTGCTTGACATGGGAGCTCCATTCAGGAACACCATATTATATCTGTCATTTAATCCTCTTACTATAGCAAACCTATTGTCCTGCACACTGGCTCCGCTCACCCTTTTCATAATATCAGCTGTACTTCTATCTGGTGTCTTTCTAATTAATTCAGCAGATACACCACTTGAAACTGCAACTGAATTTTTTTGTTCCAACAGAAGTGTGTTAGTAGTTTCCTTATTTGTTTCAGCTACGATGACAACTTCTTCAAGCTCATTTACAGTTTCGTCTAAGTTGACATCCAAATAGACAATTTCACCTTTTTTTATTTCAACGTTTGGAAATTTTTTCGAAGCATAACCAACGTAACTTACTATAATAACATAATTACCTTCATCAAGATTTAGAAGATATTTTCCGTCCAGATCAGTTGCTACACCTATAGAACTTCCCTCAATACCAATAGTGGCACCAATTAATTCTTCACTTGATTTTGAATCTGCAACTTTTCCCGCCAGTTTACCTTTTTCTTGTCCAAAAGAAAGAAAACATTGTAAGCTAAAAAAAGTAATAAATAAACTAAACTTATAGTTGAAAGGCATATCAATAAAATTACTAAGCAGCAAAATTATATATCAGGTGCTTATTAATTAGTTAAAAAAATTATGATTGTGTTAACATTTAATTACCAATGTTAACAATTAAATAATATTCAATAAAAAAGGGTTGCCTTTCAGCAACCCTTAAAAAATATAAAAAAAATATTATCTGTTGATCAATAAAGCTTTGGTAGTTGACTTACCATTGCTATTTACATTAACCAGATATACACCATTTGCAAGTTGACCCAAGTCGAAAGTTAGACTTCCAGTTCCAACTTTAGACTGAATGCTATTTCCTAATGAATTTAAAAGTGAAACAGTTGCAACAGAATTACCCACAGTCACTTTCACACTTTCTGTTGCAGGATTAGGGTATAACAATACATTCTCTGAAGTTGCTATTTCATCAGATAAACCTAGAGGATGAACATCGCAGTTATTTGCATCAAAGCCGCCAAGTCTAGGATGTGCAAAACATGCACCATTTAGAATTTCGTTAGGTGCATTAGATTTAAGTTTGAAATCTGTTCCAACAAATGTTATATCATTAACAGTTGCATTAGAAACCGCAGTTGCTCCATTAATTAATGTATATTTTGAATTTACTATACCAATAGAATCACTACTATTAACTAACATATTATATGGAGAACCAGCAGTTGAACCCCATCCAGAAGTAGGTCCATTTAAAAACCAGTTTCTAACATCGAATGGAGTATTTGCAAATGCACCTTTTTTAAGAATAACTGCTCTGTCAGCGTTAGCAACGGTTGTATTTCTTATTACTAAAGAATCAGAAAGAGCTTTTGTAGCTGTATTTGGCACCAAGTCAACTCTATTGTTAATTACAACAGTATTTGGGAAACCAAATGCTATACTGTTAAAAACATTAGATGCGTCAGAAGTTCTTAATTCATATGCATTATTAAACAAAGTTGCACCTTTTGTATCTAAAACACCTGCACTACTTTTTGTAGTACCGCTCAATAATGGACCAATTAACGTTGAATTTGAAATAATTGGCATAGTATTAACTTGTGGGTTGTTGTTCCCAGGAACATTTGCACCGGATGTCTTTCCAAGGTTAGTATTATTGTCATGTTCAAATCCATTTGATTGACCATCTACTTCATTAGTTTCATAAGCTAATGGATGACGAACTCCTAAAAGGAATTGTGACATACCATTATAACCTTCATCCATATCAAAAATATCATCAGTTCCTGCAAAACCTATTAAGTGTTTTACATTTACAGAACCACCAAACCATTCAAAATCATCATCACGGCTAAAGCTGCACTGAACGTATTCAATTTGTGTTTTTCTTCCTACAGCTGCAAAAGTAAAGCTGTTCAACTCCTGATTTGGCAAATATGCATATCCAGCAAATTCAAGTCTTAAATATTTTACAACTCCAGAACTGTCATTATCATTAGGTGTTGTAGAACTATAAGTAGCTAACTCATCTGTTGGAAGACATTCAAAAAATCTTGAAGTTTTTGTTGAATTATTTAAAGGGGTATTAATGTGGGCATTTCCACAAAGCATTAAACCAGCCCAATCTCCCCTAGTACGGTTACCTGGTACTTGATAAGAAGTCATTACAATTGGATTATCAACAGTTCCAACTGCATAAATTTTAGATCCTCTAGAGATGATCAAACCTCCAACAACAACATTACCACCAGTTGTAGTTGTTCTTCCTTTAATTAGTGTCCCTGGTTCAATCGTTAATGTTGCACCATTTGTAACGTGTACTAATGCATCAATGAAATATACATTTCCTGCTGACCAGGTAGTATTAGTTGTAATGTCTGAACTAACTGTAACAACCGGTTTAACAGATCCTCCTGGATCATTCGCATAAACAGTATGATTAGGATCCCAGTTAGTCCAACCCTTTGTCCAATCTTGATTTTTTTCCGGGCCTAATGCGCCACGAAATGATACTTTTTCAAAAAAATTCGCAGGGTTATTTGTTGTAAGTGATTTTTGAGCTGTTGCCAACCCACTTACCAAAGTACCCATAGCTAAAGCCAGGTAAATCTTTTTCATAATCAATAGTTTTGTTTTAATAATATCGCAAAACTACCTTTCTGAGGTTACTAAGAGATGTTGCCTATATTATCAAATCTTTATCAAAAGGCAGCAATGTTAACATTTGGAAAAATTCTATTTTTTCCAAATAGTAATAATAAAGATTTATAACATCTCTCTAACATCAGTCACTTTACCAGTAACAGCTGCTGCAGCTGCCATCAAAGGACTTGCTAAGAATGTGCGTGCGCCTGGTCCTTGTCTTCCTTCAAAATTCCTGTTTGATGTGGAGATGCAATACTTGCCTGCAGGTACTTTATCTTCATTCATACCCAAACAAGCGGAGCAACCTGGTTCTCTCAAATCGAACCCTGCAACTTTAAATACTTTATCTAACCCTTCTTCAATAGCTTGTTTTTCTACCTGCTTAGACCCAGGTATTATCCAAACTTCAACATTATCTGCTTTCTTTTTACCGTGTACAAACTTTGCCACCTGACGAAGGTCTTCAATACGTGCGTTTGTGCAACTACCTATA
>JANYCH010000110.1 GCA_025360395.1 Cytophagales bacterium
GTATCTGAAGGGATTGGTTATGGCATGCTGGCCTCTGCTTACATGAAAGATAAACCACTTTTTGATGATTTGTATGCATACTACAATTCATTTCTTGACCCACAAGGATTCATGCATTGGAAAATAGACGAAACTGGCAAACGTGCCGGCGACAACGCTGCTACGGATGCTGACGAAGATGTTGCTTTTGCTTTGGTTGTGGCAAATAAAAACTTTGGTGACAAAAAATACATGGATGATGCTAAAATGCTTATCAACAACATGATGAAATACATGATTGAGCCTGTAACCTTCGTAGTGAAACCTGGCGATGCATGGGGCGGAACCAACACGACAAACATTTCTTATTATGCAACGGGTTACTACAGGTTCTTCGCCCAGGTTTCGGGGGATAAAAACTGGTTAAAAGTAGCTGATAAATGTTATGAGATCATCAGCAAATCGATGAACAAAACAACTGGCCTGGTTCCTGACTGGAACAAAGCAGATGGATCAATTCCTGCGGATGGCGTTACTGATTGGGCGAGAGAAAAAGGCGTTGCATATTTATATGATGCTGCCCGCACACCCTGGAGAATTGCTTTTGATTATTTGTGGTATGGAAAACCAGAAGCAAAAAATTATTGCACTTTGGTTTCAGGTTTCGAAAAGAAAATAGGTATTGAAAACATCAAAGACGGTTATTTCCTTGATGGGAAGCCCGTTGGCGCTAACCATACGAGTACTTTTGTTGGAACTTTTGGAGTTGGATTAATGGCAACAGATGCTAGCTTCCAAGGAGAACTTGACAAAGCATATGCCGATAATATCAAAACTTTCAACGATGTGTATTTCAACGATATGCTGCGTTTATTAACCCTGATGGGACAAACAGGCATGTTTGTCTTGCCAGAAGTGAAATAATTTTTAAACACTCCAGTAACTAAAGGAGGTTACTGGAGTTTATTTTTAATCTTTAAAATGGTTAACCTTCTTTGGAATCGACGATTCTATTAGTAGAATCCTTTCGAGCCTGTTATTTCAAAACCAACTGAGATTTTCAGATCATAGATGTAAATATTTTTTATGATGGCATTGATTTTTCTTGAATAAGAGAGAATTTAAGCATATGAACATAGAAAAGATTAATAATAATAATAATAATAATACAAGAAAGCCTATTCAGCAGCAGCAGTAGCAACAACCCGCCACTTCTCAAATCCAGGATTTAATTGGAGGACAGGAAAGGTAGAGTTGATAAAGAATAAAGGAATAACGACAATGAACCTAATATAGTATTACGTTCTAGTGAAGTAGAAGATGCTACTTATCCGCAACAGCCTGAAATAGTAACAAATGATAAGGTTTCTTATGGAGATTAAGCCTTAAATAACTATTCTGAATAACAAAGGCCCGTACTAGCGGGCTTTGTTCATTCAAATTGCCTGCTATTCTACAATCTAAGCTTCAGTTTTCAACCTATATCTAGCCAGCACTCTTCTGTAACTAATATTTTTTTATTTACTTTTACCCAATACTGTTAAAAGCTTCAAAACGTACTGCTACTGTGTTCTATGTTAAGTATTTTTATTTCTTATCTTATTTTTCTTTTGTTAACCCTGTTTTTATTATACATCGCAGGAAATTTTTTTCTAAAATTTTTTAGAATATATATTAAAGAAACTTTTACAGCTTTATTCACCAAAACAGTTTTGGGTAGCGTTTTATTTGTTGTTGCTTCAGCGGTATTTTTTACAAAGGGAGTTACCGTAATGCTGTTCTTATTGCCAGTTCTACTGCTATTTACTTTGAAATATGCAAATACTAACCACGATGGACAAACAAATACTTCTTTCTCGAATAGCCAAATTGTTACAATTATTGCAGGGGTCATATTAATATTTTGCTGGCGGTTCGGGCATATATACAACCCAGATATGGATATGCCATTACTTCCCCATTGGGATTGGGTTTTTTATGCCAATTGCGTGGATTTTTTGATTTCTTTCGGTAAAGAGAACAGTTCCTTAGATTATGTATATGGAAATGAAATGGGCACAAGTCCTTATCATTATTTCCATTTATGGTTTTGTGCAGGATTAAGCCGCTTATTTAATACAAATACATTGTTGACGTTGGTTTTAAACGTCTATGCCATAGGAACAATATTAACATGGTTTGGCTTTTGTGCCTTATATGGATTTTATAAACCTCTTAAAACTAAGAATATCATCCTGTGTTTTTTGATGGTATTTATATCGGGGCTCGCTTTTGATTATTACACTAGGGTACAATTCATGAAATATATTTATGTATTTGCTTTCAACACATTAAGCATGCCTAAAACATTTCCTGTGTATATATTTTCTATCGCCGGAATGTTGTTTTTTCTGAGGAAAAAGGAATTTGAAGGCGTCTTGTGTTTAATATGTGTATTTATCGTTTCAATAGGAACCACCATAGGCATTTTTCCAGCCATTATTACCTGGCAAGGAATAAAATGGATAAAGCACAAGAAATATAACTGGAAAATCACAGCAATTTTAATAATATTTACAGTTGGGATTTTCAGTTTTTATCGATTTCTAACCAAATCCACAAACAGCCATGTAAATACAAATTTTACTGATATTGTTTATAAACTCGGTGATCCTAATTTTTTCAAAACTGTATTTAATATAATTGCTGGGGCAAACATTCAGTTTTTTCTAATTTTTGTCCCATACTTTTTGGTATTTTTATTAGTATTTAGAACTATTAAATTAAGGGATGCAATTGAACATTCACTTTTTCAGGTATTTATCCTGTGCTATATTTATTCATTGTTAGGTTGGGCTTTTTTTAATTATAAGACAACAACAACTCAGATTTTTTATAAAATTAGTTCGTGTTGGTTCACGATCTTTTCAGTCTGGCTAATATTTAAATCTTATATCAGATTAAATAATACAAATCTTAAATCTAATCTCTCTGCTATTATAGCCCTTTTCGTGTTAAACGGGATCTTGTGTTCGGCTTCACTTTACAGGATTGATTACCCATATTCCAAAGATTATTTAATGAAAATTAAACGCATCGAAAGCCAACTCTCGACTCGAGGCGCTTTTATCTTAGACAGTAAAGATTACAAGCATGAATTCAGTTACATTTCAAATCTGACAATTCTAGGTTCTTATTTAGCTTACTCCTCCTCAAGGACCTTTCCATTGTCAATTTCGCCATTCAGTTTTCAGGTTTCTCAAGATCCGATCTTAGCAAAGATGCAGGTTGAAGCGCTTAAGAACACACCTTTCTGGATTTTTGTGGAAAAGCAAAATAAAAATAAGGAGTTTGTTTCCCTGGTAAGTAGTCAGTTAAAATTTATTGATGAACTAAAAATTAACTATCTCATCTGTACCAAAAATGTTTCTTTGCCATCAATGATTTCAGAAAGAGTAAAATTTGAAATAAAAGACACCAATACCGGAGAAAGATTTTTATTACTTAAATAGTTTACATTCCTTTCTGATTCCGGAGCTGCTTATTTAACCTAATAATTTCTGCTTCAAGGTCTGATAGAACAACTATTTAGTTATCTGAAAGCTTGCTCCCGGTTTATGGCTATATTTTCTTCTCCATTGCTAAAAGTACTGCTCGAATGTCTAATTAATGTATAAATCAGTTCAACTGCCATTAGTTTAACTGCTTTTCGAATTTTAGTTCATATCCAACATTTAGTATAAATAAAAAAAGCCATGCAAAAGGCAAGGCTCTTTTTTTTCGATGCTGAACTGTTAATCAATAAGTATTAACACCCGAATATACGCACAAATATTTTAATAGTTATAATATTCTAAGAAAAAACTTACTTTAAGTAAGAAATCAACACCAATTGCATATTTCTAACAACTTATTCGGTTATTCAATTGCATTTTTCCATAGCTTATAACAAATTGTCCCCAGATTTTTCATGTTAGCTTTCAGTTCTTCTAGCTTAATCAGAGTCTCTAAGGACTTTGATTCTCTGCTGTTAAACATAAAAATGGTACTTACTCCATTTTAAATTTCGCTCTTTTGGCTTCGACCAGTTTTGATACGAATTCGAAACCTGTTCCTGAATAATAATTAGACTATTAAGGTTATTCACGTCAATTACTGCAGACCCTACTTCCTAAACCTTTTGTGTCGCCTCAAACACACAAAGAAACATCATAGCTCCATCTGGAAAATAATAACTCTGCTTTACCTTGGGCACTCAGGTTCTTAGTCAGTGCAGCCAAAGAATGAAATTGGTTAACCTGCTTCAAAATGTCTTTTAAATAGCTTAGTATCTGCCATTTGTGAACCGCTTGTGATGCTAATACCAATAAAAATAAGTCCTTTTTCATTTGCTTATCTTTCTCATTATAAATATTTGCCTTTGCTAATACGCAAGGGCAAACAGAACTCTTTGCTTGGAAGGCTTTCCGGAATAAATACAATTCCCGTCCTCCATCAAAGAATCCAATGGAATGCACCGGATAGTTGCTTTTGTCTCAGCCTTTATTTTTTCTTCAGTTTCCGTTGTCCCATCCCAATGGGCTAAAGCGAATCCGCCCTTTTTTTCAACCACGTCTTTAAATTCAGCCATTGAATTCACTTTATAGGTGCTTTCATCTCTGAACTTCAATGCCTTATTGTATATATTCTGTTGAATCTCTTCCAGTAAGCTTGGTATTATCAGCGACAATTGTGAACTGTCAACAGTAGATTTCTCCCTGGTATCTCTTCTGGCCAATTCAACTGTTCCGTTTTGCATATCTCTAGGTCCAATGGCAATACGAACAGGAATTCCTCTTAATTCATAATCGGCAAATTTATAACCAGGTGTATACTTATCATCGTTATCATATTTAACTGTAATTCCCTTGGACCTTAATTCCTTCACCCAAATCAGTGCTTTCTCATCAATTGCATCCAATTCTTCCTGCTTCTTATAAATTGGGACTATTACCACCTGGATAGGTGCCAGTTTGGGTGGCAAAACCAAGCCCTGATCATCCGAATGCGCCATAATCAATGCTCCCATCAACCTGGTACTTACACCCCATGAAGTTCCCCAAACATATTCAAGGCCACCTTCCTTTTTTGCATATTTTACCTCAAAAGCTTTCGCAAAATTCTGACCTAAAAAGTGGGAAGTTCCTGCCTGCAAGGCTTTTCCATCCTGCATTAAAGCTTCAATACAGTAAGTTTCCTCTGCTCCGGCAAAACGTTCATTTGCGGTCTTAATTCCTTTAATAACAGGAATTGCAAGAATGTTTTCTGCAAAATCCGCGTAAACCTCCAGCATTTGTTCCGTTTCTGCGATGGCTTCCTGCTTAGTAGCATGAGCAGTATGTCCTTCCTGCCAAAGAAATTCAGTCGTGCGGAGAAATAGCCTTGTTCTCATTTCCCACCGTACCACATTGGCCCATTGGTTTACAAGCAATGGCAGGTCACGGTAAGATTGTATCCAATTTTTGTAAGTACTCCAAATAACAGTTTCGGAGGTTGGACGTACAATCAGCTCCTCTTCCAATTTTGCTGAGGGATCAACCACAACACCAGAACCATCTTCAGCATTTTTTAAACGGTAATGGGTTACAACGGCACATTCTTTAGCAAAGCCTTCAACATGTTGGGCCTCTTTACTTAGAAATGATTTGGGAATAAACAGCGGAAAATATGCATTTACATGGCCTGTCTCTTTAAATCTGCGGTCCAGGTCTGCTTGCATTTTTTCCCAGATGGAATAACCATAAGGTTTTATTACCATACAGCCTCTCACTGAGGAATTCTCAGCAAGATCAGCTTGTTTAACTAATTCATTGTACCAGGCAGAATAATCTTCAGAACGTTTAGGAAGGGCCATATTATAGATTGAGTACTTAGTATTGAGACTGCTTCAGACTTAATAAATTTATTTGCTGACCAGTTACAAAGTAAACAGATGATATGACAATTTGCAATCAGTGATTATACGAATTGCAACTTTGCAAAATATAAACAAAAAAGGCTTCCGTTTCGGGAAGCCTCTTTCAAATGTATCTGATTTAAAACTAGTAGTTTGTACCAGCTTTGATCATGGCGCAACGGAAACCAATTGTTGCTGTACCTGAATCTTCTTCTAAATATCTTCTTGTTCCTGGAGACATCCAGTATGCAACATCTTTCCATGATCCACCTTTGTACACACGAACGTGGTCGTCTATAAGAGTTTGATAGTTCTTTTTATCATAACCTTCTTTCTGGTCTAAATAACCATCTCTTCTTAAAGGGTTAAGATCATCAATAACTTCAAATGAAGTTGGACGGTAAACATCGTATACCCACTCACTAACGTTACCAGCCATGTTGTAAAGGCCATAATCATTTGGAGGATAGTTGTAGATATATTCAGTGATCATTGCACCATCATTCAATTTACCAGCTATACCTGCGTAGTCTCCACGACCCCTTTTGAAGTTAGCCAGGAAAAAACCCATCTCTTTTCCATAAGGATTACGAAGAGCGTGGCCATCCCATGGATAAAGCCTGTTTTGAGATTGGTTTTCATCTAACCATTGATTACCGATAAGAGCGTAAGCAGCATATTCCCACTCAGCTTCAGATGGAAGGCGGTAGTTAGGAAGAACAACACCAGACTCTAAAGGAATTCTACCACCATCCTGAGGAATTTCAACACCTGCATTTTTAGCAAGGCTGTAATTTACCATGTTAGTTCTCCAACGGGAATAGTCGTCAGCCTGTTTCCAGCTAATACCCACAACCGGGAAATAACGGAAACCTGGGTATCTTAAATAATGTTCAATATATGGGTCATTGTAAGCCAGTTCACTTTTCCAAACCATAGTATCTGGAATAGAAGCCAAAGAACGCTCTTCAGACGAGTCTCTTTTCATGTGGAACATATATTCCAGCCAGTGAATATTGGCAATTTCAGTTTCATCCATAAAGAAAGATGCTACTGTCACTGTTTTCTCGATATTATCTCTTGTTGTGAGCAAATCCTCTTCAAAAGAACCCATTACAGAACGGCCTCCTTCAATGTAAACTAGGTTTGGACCATCTGGCTGACCAGAATAAGGCTGAACCTGAAAACCATCATCCTCATTGTATGCCACACCAGTTGTGGTACTTTGAGAACCTGGTTTATCGCTGGTTGGGTTGCCTCCTTTGCTACAGGAAGTCATGATTGCCGAACCTGAAAGCAGCAGCGTTGATGCCAGAGCGAGATTAATCAACTTTTTCATACACTTGGGGTAATAAATATGGGTTCAGTATTCCAATTAGCCCGTAAAGTAAATCAATCATATTTTCTTTTCCAAAATATTATAAAAAATAATATATAAAATTGTACTATAAAAATAATCATGACAGACTTCATTCCTATGTTTACGGGACATGTTGCTATCTTTGTTTCTCAATTTACATGTCAGGAATATCAGATTTTATTATTCAACCGGAGGTAGCTTTTAATAACGAAGCTTTTTTAAAATTTGTTGATTCCCAGAGCTATAGGTTATATTCTAAACCGTTGCCATTTAAGATTTTAAGAAGGTCTATTGATGCCAGAAGCAGAGATATTAAAGTTAACCTTTCAATTCAGTTTTTTGATAAAAAAGAGCTTATCCCTGGCTTAACTTATCAAAAGCCTCATCCAATTAATGAAAAGGCCAAAAGAGTACTGATAATCGGAGCAGGGCCGGCAGGATTATTTGCAGCTCTTAAATTACTGGAACTCGGACATAAACCAATCATTATAGAAAGGGGAAAGGATGTCAAATCCAGAAGAAGAGATATTGCCGCTATTAATAAGGAACACATTGTAGATCCGGATTCAAACTACTGCTTTGGAGAAGGTGGTGCCGGGACCTATTCTGATGGCAAACTTTATACAAGATCATCCAAAAGAGGCGATATCAACAGGATACTTGAAATATTGGTGGCTTTTGGTGCCAAAGAAGAGATTTTAGTTGATGCCCATCCACATATAGGCACAAATAAGCTCCCGGCTCTTATTCAAAATATGAGGGAAGGAATAATGGCTTTGGGCGGTGAAGTCCATTTTGAAGAAAGGCTTGTTGATTTTGATATCCAATTTGGAGAAATAAAAGGAATCAGTACAGCGAAAGGGAATCATTTTCAGGCAGATGGCATCATCCTGGCTACCGGTCATTCTGCGCGGGATATTTACTATTTACTCCATCAAAAAGCTATTTTAATTGAACAAAAAGCTTTTGCACTTGGCGTGAGGGTCGAGCATCAACAGCAATTGATCGATAAAATCCAATATAAATGTGAGGAAAGAGGGGAATGGCTCCCTGCCGCCAGTTACAGTATGGTTTCCCAGGAAAATATTGGTGAACAGGTCAAGGGAGTTTTTTCTTTTTGTATGTGCCCGGGAGGATTCATAGTCCCATCAGCAACAGAAAAAGGAGAAGTAGTTGTGAACGGCATGTCTCCTTCACGGAGAGATTCGAAATTTTCAAATTCGGGCATTGTAGTACAGGTTGATCTACCAGATACCATCAAATTTAATGATTATGGTGCTTTGGCAGGACTTAAATTTCAGGAGGAAATAGAAAAGAAAGCCTGCATGATAGCCGGAGGAAGCCAAAATGCACCCGCTCAAAGACTGGTTGATTTCGTAAACAATAAAATCTCAGGTACTTTACCTGAAACTTCATATCAACCTGGAATGTCTACTATAAATATGAGCGATATTCTTCCTGAATATTTATCATCTGCATTGAAAAAAGGCTTTCAATCTTTTGGAAGAAAAATGAATGGTTACTTTACTAATGAAGCAATAATTTTAGGAGTTGAAAGCCGGACGTCTTCCCCGGTTAGAATTCCGCGTGACAAAGAAACTTTTGAACATGTTCAGATAGGTCGCTTATTCCCATGTGGGGAAGGTGCCGGTTATGCCGGAGGTATCGTTTCTGCTGCAATGGATGGTGAAAATTGCGCCTCCAAATGGGCTGAAAAATACGCTTAATCCTGCTTGGTTTAATAGTATTCTACTATAAGGTCGTTTGTATTATTATCTAATTACTGTATTTTTACCCCTTAGCCCTAAAATAATTAACGTTTATTCCATTAAATGAAAAGATCTATTACACATCTTGCAAAAAAGCTTCTTCCGCAAGATGTCAGATTTGCATTGAGAAGGTTAAATTGGAGTGCCAGGTATTTAGTTGCTTCTTTAAACAATAAGAATACTGAACCGGTTTATTGTCCCCTGGCTGAAAAATCATTTAAAACTTTCATCCCATTACCTCCTCATTTATTAAGTCCTGAGAATGGAGCCCGAAACAGGCAGCGTCTGGTATGGTTATATCTAAAAAACGAAACTGAAATTTTTAAAAAGCCTTTAAGGTTGCTTCATGTTGCTCCTGAATTACCATATATGGAAAAATTCAGACTCCAAAATAATCTAGATTATGTACCTGGAGATAAGATGGTGGAAGGCTATAACAACCAGTCCGGAATTTTAAACATAGATTTAACATCTTTAAAATTCGCTGATAACTCATTTGATTATATTGTTTGCAACCATGTAATGGAACATATACCGGAGGATTTTAATGCTATTTCAGAAATGTACCGTGTTTTAAAACCTGGAGGAACGGCCATTATAACAACTCCAATTGATGAAAATCTTAAGCAAACTAATGAAGACCCAACTGTAATAACCCCTGAACAGAGGGAAAAGCATTTTGGTCAATGGGACCATGTCAGATATTATGGGACAGATATAAAAGGCAGGTTTGAAAAGCCAGGCTTTACAGTTAATCTGGTGAGGTATGGAGAAACGTTTAATGCTGAAGATTATAGAAAATTCGGTTTGTGTAAGGATATTATATTGGTTGCACAAAAAAATTAATAGGTTTTTATGAGGAAAATTAATTATTCTTTCTCAATATGCCTGATCAGTTTTTTCGTTAATAAAGAAAGACTAAACCATTTTTAATGCACCGGAAGGGCATTGATGGATCTGATCTATTATTTTTTCATTAGCTTCATTTTCAAGTATTATCCAGGGCTTTCTTCTTGGATCAAAAACCTGGGGAAGACCACGAAAACAAATTCTGGAGTGGATGCATATGCCGGGTTGCCAAAGTATTTTCAGATTATCCTTTTTATAGGTTTTTGAATGTTGGTGTTCTTCCATATTCTAAATTCTTATAATCAATCTGCAGAATAATAAATTGCACGTTTGAGGTTTTGGCCAGTTTGAGCCAAATCAATCTCTGTGATGCCTCCATCATAAGATAATGTAAGGATCAGTTTATCCTTTCCCTCCCATTTAAATTCAGCAGAAATTAATCCTTCATCATTAATTGGCATAGCTTTATTTTCAAAAGACAAAGTATCTGAAAGGTTTTTAATGCCATCGATTTTATTCTCATGGATTAAATTCTGATATTCATTTTGGATCGTGGTATTTTTTAGCAAACATTCTTCCCCAGCTCCGATTTCGTTTTCAACATTCTTGCAGTTAGTTGAATCAGAATCTTTAAGATCGTGAGCAGGGTTAAACTGAACAGCCTGTGAATCAGCCTGCTGAAGATTTTTAATAATCAAATCCGTGTTTGGTGCAGAGTTGCAACCCATCAATAAAAGCAAAAATCCAATTTGAAAAATATTCTTCATTTTTTAAAAACTATAGATCAAATTATAAAAATTAATGAAGAATAAACAGATTAAATAAAAAAACCCCGGTGTATCCGGGGTTTAAGATTATGATTAATATTTGATTAAACGCCTAAAATCAATCTAGTTGGGTCTTCTAAAAGCTGCTTTACCCTTACAAGAAAACCAACAGATTCTCTTCCGTCAATAATCCTGTGATCATATGATAAAGCTACGTACATAATGGGGCGGATAACTACCTGACCACCAATGGCCATTGGACGCTCGACTATGTTATGCATTCCCAAAATAGCCGATTGAGGCGAATTGATAATAGGAGTTGAAAGCATAGAACCAAAAATACCACCGTTGGTTATTGTAAAAGTTCCGCCTGACATTTCTTCAATTGTAAGCTTATTGTCCCTGGCTTTTGTGGCCAATCTTACAACTTCCTTTTCAATCTGATCAAAACTCATTTGTTCAGCATTCCTGATAACAGGCACAACCAGACCTTTAGGAGCTGAAACTGCTATTGATACATCGCAAAAACTGTTATATACTATTTCATCTCCATCAATTTGAGCATTTACTGCAGGAAACTCTTTCAAAGCCAAACAGCATGCTTTGGTGAAGAATGACATGAATCCAAGCCCAACGCCATGCTTTTCTTTAAACATGTCTTTGTATTTTGCCCTCAGATCCATTATAGGTTTCATGTCTACTTCATTAAAAGTAGTTAGCATAGCTGTTTCATTTTTCACAGCTACTAACCTCCTTGCTACGGTTTTACGCAATGGCGTCATTTTCTGACGATTCTGATCACGTGGTCCACCAGAGAAAACCGGCCCTTGACTAGTGCCAGGTGTAGCGGCCGCCTTTGGTGTTGAAGCTTCCGACTTTTGTGCATTGCTTGCGTCTTCTTTTGTAATCCTTCCATCAATACCAGTTCCCTTAACGTCTGCAGAATTCATTCCTTTTTCGGCTAAAATTTTCGAGGCTGCCGGTGAGGCATGACCTGCAGCATAGTTTCCATTTGATGATGTTTGGGAATTTCCGTTTGAAGAAGGGGCTGCCTGTGAAGGTTGACTTACAGAAACACCATCCATCACTTCAATTTTGCATATGATTGCACCAATAGGTAAAGTATCACCTTGTTTGGCTATGGTTTTCAAAACACCATTTGCTTCGGCATTCAATTCAAATGTCGCTTTGTCTGATTCTAGCTCACACAATACATCATTCAATTTTACCATATCTCCATCCTTTTTCAGCCAGTTTGAGAGTGTAACTTCTGTAATAGATTCACCAACAGTTGGAACCTTAACTTCCAATACTTTTCCTGTTGAAGATGGTGCTGCCTGAGCCGCAGGTTTTACCTGATCCACAGATGCAGAAGTTGAAGCAGGTTTAGCAGATGTAACTCCATTGCCTTCAATTTTACAAATCAAGGCACCAATAGGTACAGTATCTCCTTCTTTTGCCAGGATTTCCAATATACCATCGGATTCTGCATTCAATTCGAATGTTGCTTTATCAGATTCAAGCTCGCACAACAAATCATTTAATTTAACTGATTCACCACTTTTTTTATGCCATTTGGCAATTGTTACTTCCGATATTGATTCACCTACTGCAGGTACTTTAACTTCCATATTAATATTGAGTATTGAGTAACAAGTATTAAGATTTTAAAATGAGCACTTGCTACTTCTTGTTGAAAAATTAATTTATTATGTTTTTATGATTTAAGGTTATGCAAATGCCCTTCTCACAATGTCTTCCTGTTCTTTAACATGGACCTTATTGTAACCCGTTGCAGGTGATGCACTGTTTTTTCTTGATACAATTTCCCAGTTTATTTTGCGGTAACATCTCAATATAAAGCTCCATGCACCCATATTTTCCGGCTCTTCCTGTACCCAAACAAACTTAGCACCTTTGTATTTTGCTACAAGTTGATCTAATTGTTTTTCTGGTAAAGGAAACAACTGCTCCATTCTTACAATAGCAACATCTTTACGTTTTTTGGCTTGTTGTTCATTATACAAGTCAAAATATACTTTGCCGCTGCACACTAACACTTTTTTTACATCTTTAGCATCAACAGTCCAGTCATCAATTAACTCATGAAATCCACCCTGGGTTAATTCATCCAGTGATGAAACGCATAGAGGATGACGAAGCAATGATTTTGGTGACATGACCACAGCTGGCTTCCTGAAAGGCCAGGCAAGCTGACGTCTTAAGAAATGGAAATAATTTGCAGGCAATGTGATGTTTGCCACAATCATATTGTATTCGGCACAAAGCTGAAGGAATCTTTCCAAACGTGCACTTGAATGCTCAGGTCCCTGACCTTCGTAACCATGAGGCAATAGCATTACCAGGTTATTCATTCTCTGCCATTTACTTTCTGCACTGGCTATAAATTGGTCAATCATGACCTGGGCACCATTGCAAAAATCTCCAAACTGTGCTTCCCAAAGTGTCAAGGCATTGGGTGAAGCCATGGCATAACCATATTCAAAACCAAGAACACCATATTCAGATAACAAAGAATTGAATATCCTGAATTTGTTTTCCCCTTTGGTTACAGTATTTAAGCTGCTGTGCTGCTCATTGGATTCTGCATCGAATAGTACTGCGTGCCTTGAAGAAAAAGTTCCCCTTTTAACATCCTGACCAGACATCCTCACTATTTTACCTTCATTCAGCAAAGAACCAAAAGCCAGTAGCTCTGCCGTTGGCCAATTGATTGTCTTTGTTTCTGAGAACATCTTTTTGCGTTCTTTCAACAGATTCTCTACTTGTTTTAAAGGTTTAAAACCAGTTGGAACATTGCAAAGCGAATCCGCTATTTTATCTATTGTATTTTTATCGATCGCTGTTACAGGAGAAATATGGAAATCTTCAGGTGTTGACCTTCTCATAGACAACCATTCTTCTTCCATTTTTTGAGGAGAATAAGGAAGTGGCTTTTGCTTGATCATATTCAACCTGTCTTGCAAAAGGTTACGGAATTTTTCATCCATATCCTGAGCGAGCTGAGCATCTACATCACCCCTGTCCATTAACTTTTTAAGGTATATTTCTCTGGGGTTAGGATGTTTTGCAATGATATTATACAATTTAGGCTGTGTAAACTTAGGTTCATCACTTTCATTATGACCATGTCTGCGGTAACAAACCATGTCAATAAATATATCGCGCTGAAATTTATGCCTGTATTCGGCAGCAAGCGAAGCGGCAAAGAAAACGGCTTCCGCATCGTCACCATTCACATGAAGGACAGGAGCATCAATAATTTTAGCTACATCAGTGCAGTAAATACTGGACCTTGCATCTTCAAAATCTGTAGTAAAACCTACCTGGTTGTTAATCACAAAATGGATGGTACCACCCACATTATAACCCTCTAACTTAGCCATTTGGGCTATTTCGTAAATTATGCCTTGTCCCGCAACTGCTGCATCACCATGAATCAAGATAGGAAGTGCTTTACTGGTATCACCTTTATATTCATCATCAATCTGACCACGTGTATAACCTAATACAACCGGATCGACTGCTTCAAGATGAGAAGGATTAGGAGCAAGTTTTAATGTAATTATTTTTCCGGAAAGGGTTTTCTTCTGGCTGCTGTAACCCATATGGTATTTTACATCACCATCTCCCATTGTTAAGTCCGGAGTAGAGCCACCTTCAAATTCATTGAAAATCTGTTCGTAGGTTTTCCCCAATATATTACAAAGCACATTTAAACGGCCCCTGTGAGCCATTCCAATTATTACTTCTTCAATACCCAATTCAGCCGACCGTTGCATAATACGGTCCAGGCCCGGAATTGTGCTTTCGCCACCTTCTAGGGAAAATCGCTTCTGGCCAACATATTTGGTATGAAGAAAATTTTCAAAAATTACCGCTTCATTCAGCTTTTTTAATATCCTCTTTTTATCATCCAGACCTGGATTAAAATTAGGATATTCGGTTTCAACTTTTGACTGGAACCATTTCAGGCGATCAGGGTCTCTCAAATACATGTACTCAAACCCAATCGGGCCTACATATATTTTTTTAAGTTTTTCTTTGATTTGCCTTAATGTGCCTCCTTCCAGGCCAATAATTTTACCGGCAAAGAATTTAGTATCCATGTCTGACTCACTCAAACCAAAATCCTCAAGTTTCAACCTTGGCTTGCGGTCTTTCCTCTCCCGCACCGGATTGGTCTTAGACTTTAAGTGGGCCCTTCTGCGGTACTCATATATGTAAGTACGAACCTGAATTTCTTTTTCTAAAGCATCTCCAGTAACACTGGGTGATTCTTTTTTGAAACCGTTATTCTCACCGTATTTTGCAAGTGAAAAATCAAATCCTTCAAAAAATTTCTGCCAGCTCAGGTCAATTGATTTCGGATCTACCAGATATGATTGGTACATCTGGTCTATAACTGTAGGGTCTGCGTTAGCTATGTACGAAAACTTGTCCATAAAATGATTGTGTATTAATCCGTTGCAAAAGTAAAGTTAATACAAACAGCAAAAAAATTTAATAACCGCATAAACGGTTATTAAAATATATAAACCAAGAATTTTCAAATTCCAATAAGAATAGTACAATTAATAAGCCTCTGAGAATTAGACTAACCTTTGAGATTTTATTTCATTTTACATAAATCCCATCAGAACCATCTACTATTCCAGATTTAAAAATCCTTTGTTCGGGTAAATTGAACTAAAATGATTATAAAAAGGTAATTTTATGACCATTTTGATTTGAGTTCGGAAATCACTGGATTAGTCTTAATTTAAGCTGGAATTTAATGCTAAAGCATACAGATTATTTTCATTTAGGTAAAATTGTAAGGACCCATGGTCTGACAGGAAACATGATTTGTGTGCTAGACACTGACAGGCCTGAAGCATATTTGAAACTGGAAAGTTTGTTCCTTGAAAAGAATAGCAGCTTTCTGCCGTATTTTGTTAAAAAAATGGCCTTAAAGGGAGCAGAAGCTCATTTAACTTTGGAGGGAATTGATTCAGCAGAAAAAGCAGCCGTTTTAAAAGGTTCAGATATTTACCTTCCTTTAAGCAAGCTTCCTAAAAGAGGCAAGAATGAATTTTTTGTCCATGACTTATTGGATTGTAAATTGTTTGATGTCACACATGGTGAATTAGGTGTGGTGGAAGACATAATTGAAACAGCTGGTCAGGATTTAATTTCATTTACTTACAAAGGATCAGAGGTTTTGCTGCCTTTTGTAAAAGAGTTTGTAACTGAAATAGACATGCCCAACAAGACTGTAAAAACAAATTTGCCAGAGGGTTTGCTTGAAATTTACACTTCGAAAGTAAAATTGGAAAAAGATGATGCTTTTGAAGAAACTGACGGTGAAGGGGTATGAGGATTGATATTATAACTTGCCTCCCAAGGCTTTTGGACAGTCCGTTCTCACATTCTATACTTAAACGTGCATCTGAAAAGGGTTTGGTTGAAGTAATTGTTCATGATCTTCGGGATTTTACAACTTCCAAACAAAGACAAACCGATGATTATCAGTTTGGAGGTGGAGCTGGTATGGTCATGATGATAGAACCTATACATAATGCCATTACCAAACTCAAATCTGAAAGAGAGTATGATGCCATCATTTATATGACCCCCGATGGGAAAACTTTAAATCAGGGAATGGCAAACAGCCTTTCTATGTTAAAAAACCTTATTATTCTTTGCGGGCATTATAAAGGAGTAGATGAAAGGGCAAGGGAACGATATATAACCCATGAAATTAGTATTGGAGATTACGTTTTGTCTGGTGGCGAATTAGCGGCAGCTGTTCTGGCAGATTCACTCATTCGACTTTTACCTGGCGTGTTGTCTGACGAAACTTCAGCACTGACAGATTCATTTCAGGACAATATGTTATCACCACCTGTTTATACACGGCCGGCAGAATTTATGGGATTAAAAGTCCCTGAAGTTCTCTTAAGCGGTCATGATAAAAACATTGAAGCCTGGAGAATGGAAAAGGCGTTGGAAAGAACAAAAGAGAGAAGACCGGACTTGTATGAAAAGCTGGACTAAGGTGGATATATATTTTAAGATTTTTTTAACCTATTTGTTTTCAGTATTGATTTTTTAAGTATGTTTGCAGTCCTTTTTCAAAAGGGCAAAATCTCTAGTTATGTCTCTGGAAATTATTAAAGGTATATTAGATGCTGAATACGCTGAAAAACGTAATAGCATCCCGGTTTTTGGTGCAGGTGACACTATAAACGTTCACGTTAAAATCAAAGAAGGTAACAAAGAAAGGATACAGGTTTATCAAGGTGTTGTTATCCAAAGAAGAAACCCAAATTCTATGGGTGAATCTTTCACTGTAAGAAAAACTTCAAACGGAATTGGTGTTGAAAGGATTTTCCCACTCTTATCTCCAACAGTTGATAAAATTGAAGTTGTAAGAAGAGGTAAAGTACGTAGAGCAAGAATATTCTATCTTCGTGAAGCGAAAGGAAAGGCTGCCCGTATCAAAGAAAAGAGATCATAGTTTTCGAAATAATCTAGTGCAGACCCCGCTTATGCGGGGTTTTTTGTTTTATCCTATCCTGATGTTTTATGAAGGTTGCTATAATTAAATACAATGCCGGAAATACACAATCAGTTATTTATGCCCTTAACCGGCTTGGTTGCGAACCCATTGTTTCAGATGATGCAGAAATAATATCGGGTTCAGACAAAGTAATTTTCCCTGGGGTTGGAGAAGCGAGCACTGCAATGAGCTATTTAAAAGAAAGAGGCCTTGATAAAACTATTGTCGCTCTAAAGCAACCTGTTCTGGGTATTTGTCTGGGATTACAATTGATGTGTTCTCATTCTGAAGAAAATGATACCAAGTGTTTGGGAATTTTTGATATTAAGGTGAAAAAATTTGCGAGCGAAGGTTTAAAAGTACCTCAAATGGGCTGGAATAATGTTTATGATTTGAAATCTCCGCTATATAAAAAAGTTGAGGAAAATATCTATATGTATTTTGTTCATAGTTATTACGCAGAACTAAGCCAATTTACGATAGCAAAAACCAACTATGTAAATGAATTCAGTTCTTCCCTTAAAAAGGATAATTTCTATGCTGTTCAATTTCACACAGAAAAGAGTGCTATAGCTGGTTCACAGCTGCTTCAGAACTTTTTAGATTTGTAGGCTCGCTGCCGCAAGAAAGCAGCCAATTCATAGCTGTCGTTTTATCCTGGAAGTAGCGGTTGACAAAATCGTCTGATAATACTTCAAGTTCATTCACTATACTTTCAACAAAGGGCAGTATTGATGGGTGATTTGTTACTATGGCAGAATACTTTGCCTTGTCATTTTTAAAAAGATTTGCTGAGAATTCTTGTGCCTCTTTGGTTAAAATATTATTAATGTTTGAAATATCGCAATAATACCGCAATGGCTTTATCCTTCTAAAATAACTAAAAAGTTTATGTATTTCTACAAGATACGTTGCTTCATTTAAAGACCGGGTTTCAGTCTTCCAATCGCTGATTAGCATTTTATCTTTTTCAGAAAATAGAAGAACCTGATATTTGCTTTCGTAAAGTGATTGCATAATGAAAAAATTAATACTTTCAATAACGTCCATACGTTAGGTTAGTTGCAAGTTATGTAAATAAAATGCAAAAAAAAAGTGGTTAAATTATATTAACCACTTTTGTGCAGAAAAGAGAAAAAATCTATTTTTTTCTCTTTTTAATTTCCTCTTGCTGTTTCATAGCTTCTTCAAGACGTTTCATAAACCTGTTTTGTTTGGCAGGTTCAGTCGCTAATTTAACCTTGTTAGCATCAAGATTAGCTCTTATTTTTCCTTCATCTACAAATGTTTTTATCAGAAGCTGCTGACCAATTGTAATTACGTTAGACACAAAATAATAGTAACTTAAACCAGCAGGGAGTGAATTTAAAATGAATAGGAATACTACAGGCATAATGTAAGACATGGCAACCATAGGACCTTGCATACTGGTAGCAGACATCTGATTGTTATACCAGGTATAAATTAAGGTGGAGATCGTCATTAAGATCGTAAACAAACTCACATGGTCACCATAAAATGGAACTGTAAACGGAAGTTTGGCTATAACATCATAAGTTGATAAATCATCTGCCCAAAGGAAAGCTTGCTG